>CALPIT020000011.1 GCA_943323705.2 Streptomyces griseus | reverse complement strand
TCTTCTGTGAATTTTTTTTGATTAATGATTTCTTCGTTTGCTTTAATTGCCTGAGTAACATCTCTTTCAATTGAAATCCAGTGTGTATATTCTCCTTTTTCATTGGTAATAGGGTTTATAGAAAATTGCACCCAGTATTCTTCTCCATTTTTTCTATAATTGACAGTGGTAATTTCACAAGTTTGCCTGTTTTTTAATGATTCCCTTAATTTGTTTAAACCTTCAAAGTTGGATTTTGGTCCTTGAAGTATTCTTGGATTTTTTCCTTTTACTTCTTCAAAAGTATAGCCTGAAAGTTTTGTGAATGCTGTATTTACATATACAATTGGGTAATCATTATTTATTTCTGTGATGACAACACTATCATTGGTATTTTTAATTACCGATTCCATCAATTTCAGATAATGTTCTTCTTCTTTTTGTTTGGTGATATCCTGCATTGAACCAATCATTCTCACTGCATGTCCTGCTTCATTTCTTATGATAAATCCTTTATCTGAAACAAAAGCATAATTGCCATCATTTTTTAAATAACGATAATCGTCATTCCAATTGGTACTCTCGGATTGTAAGAAATTAGAAATGTCATTGGTGATTCTTTCAAAATCATCGGGATGAATGCGTCTTTCCCAAATATTGAAATTTTCAGGTAAAGACTTTGTATCGTAGCCAAATAGTTTTCCAAAGCCATCGCCGTAATAAACCTTTCCTGATAAAATATCCCAGTCCCAAATAGCTTCTGATGTGGCTTTGTTTACATATTCATATCTTTTATTGCTTTCCTCCAAGGCCGTTGAAATTTGCACAAGCTTCTGTTGAGCGATCTGCATTTCAGATTTTTGTATGCTGAGTTTTTGCAAAACTTGTTTCATTTCCTCATTAGCAATTTCTTGTGTTTTTAGTATGTGTAAGAAATCTATAATGGGATTATGTGCAGCAAAGTCTTTGAATTGTAATCCGGTGTCGATGAGTTCATTCACATTCTCAAACCAAGGTGAGGCAAATAACATGATTTGATTTTTTTCAGGAATGAATTTCAGCTGAGAACGGAATGTAATTCTTTCGGCAGTCTTTGATTCAAAAATGATGAGTTGGTTGTTGTACGACTTAAGTGCTTCAAAAGTTAGATCAGTTATAAAAGGTCTTTTTATTGTAAACGATTGCTCAAAAAGTACATTATTTAAGGTAGGAGTGATTTTTTTAAGGGAGTCGCCAGTTTTTATTACACGCAGTGATGCATCCATTAATATATAAAATGGAAAAATATCATTAAAGTCCTCTTCGCTAAAATTCAAAAATTCTTTGGCCATAATTACCAGCTGATTTTGAATGCTTCATGGTCACTTCCCTCGTTCCTGCTTTGTAATAATTCTATAGTAACGGAGGTAGTATACAGTTTTCCTAATCCGGAAAACAAACCTCTTACAAATTCTTGAAGACCTGGTCGCTTAGACAAATAATGAACAATAATGTTATTTTCATTGATGTCACTAACTTTAAATTCAGGGGGAGTTAGCTTAGGATACATTAACATGATATGGTTGTGAAACTGAGGTAAATTAACCAGGAATTCCTTCAAACTGGCGCCTCCAGATTTGAGTAATCCGCCATATTTTTTTTTGGTGGTGTCAAGTATCCACCATTCTCCAAATGTAAATAAAACAGCATCCAAACTGATATTCATGACTTTTGAAATGCCAATGGCCAAATCGTAAGTAATGGCATCATCATAAGGTTCATTACTCATAAAAAAGTCAATGTCAATTGCACTGATTTTTTTCACTTCTTGCCATTTGTTTTCACCGAACTTTTCGGTTACCAGCTCTTCGATAGATTTGTTGATGATTCCGTACATAAGTGTGGCGAATTTGGATGTTAATGATTTTATGCGAATTCCAATAATGAAAACACATAAACATATTTTTTGTTTAAGCTATATCTATAGTAATATAAGCTTAATTTTTAAAAAAATAATAAAATGAAAGATGATGAAATTGAAATTTTTTTATTCATTATTACAGTTTTGAATAAAAGTCAATAAAAATGAAAGCTATTTAGTAATTATTTTGTCTTTTGTTAGATTTCCTATTGTTTTTTCAAATCAAACATTATATCTTACAGCTCTTATATGTATCGCACTAATTATTATACATTGACAACAACAAATACGACAACCCGCCAGGGTTGAAATTTACTATATTAATCCAAGGGCTTCGGCTGAAATCAGAACAGCTTTAATCGTATCATTTTATTTTTATAAATTTCAAACATGCAAGTATTAAAATTCGGTGGCACTTCGGTGGCCAATGCAGAAAATATAAAGAAAGTTATTGCTATAGTTGCCGACACAGCAAAGAAAGAAAAATCCATAGTCGTAGTTTCTGCCTTGGGCGGAGTCACAGATTTATTACTCGATGCTTCGATGTTGGCCGCAAATGGAGATTTAGCATACCTTGAAAAAATTGAGCAGATAGAAACGAGACACAACGATTGCATACAACAGCTCAACGTCAGTAATAATGAAGACCTGCTTCAATTCATCAATGCAGCTTTTACAGAAATCAGAAATCTTTGTAATGGTTTATTGATGTTGAATGAGCTCACCCCACGCACCAAAGACAGAATCGGCGGTTATGGTGAACTGCTCTCTTCAAGAATCATTGCCTCGGCATTCAATCAACAAAAAGTTCCGGCAGTTTGGAAAGATTCTAGAAAGCTGATCCAAACCAATTCATCTTTTGGAGCTGCGGCAGTTGACTTTGATGCAACCAATCAAAAAATTAAAAATGAATTTGAAACTGATAATGGCTCTTTGTTCATTATGCCCGGTTTCATAGCAGCAGATGCCCAAGGCGTAATGACTACATTGGGAAGAGGCGGTTCAGATTACACTGCTGCGATAATGGCCGCAGCACTAGATGTAAGTAATCTTGAAATTTGGACTGATGTCAGTGGCATGATGACCGCTGATCCAAGGTTAAGCAGTAATGCTAAAATTATTCCTCAAATTTCTTATCAAGAAGCGATGGAGCTTTCTCATTTTGGTGCCAAGGTGATTTATCCGCCAACGATTCAGCCAGTGATGAGTAAAGGCATTCCTGTATGGATAAAAAATACGTTCTCACCTCAGGATTTTGGAACCGTTATTTCCAACAATCAAAATGCATATGCTGATATAGCGCAACAAAATATTGTAACCGGTATTTCCAGTATCAATAATATTTGCCTGATTACGTTGGAAGGTAGTGGCATGGTCGGTATTCCGGGGTTTTCAAAAAGATTGTTTGAGGCACTGAGTAATGAAAAAATCAATGTCATATTGATTACACAAAGCTCTTCTGAACATTCTATTTCTGTTGCTATAGATGCTTCAGCTGAAAGTAGAGCCGTTACTGCTGTCAATGCTGCTTTTGCAAATGAAATGGCTTTACATCAAGTTGATTCATTAAAAGTGGAGCGTGGACTTTCAATTGTGGCTGTGGTTGGAGAAAACATGAAAAGCCACTCCGGCGTGAGCGGTAGTATGTTCAGTGCTATGGGAAGAAATGGTATCAATATCAGAGCCATTGCTCAAGGCTCTTCGGAAAAAAATATTTCCGCTGTTATCAATACCGCAGATGTAAAGAAGACCATCAATGTATTGCATGAAGCTTTTTTTGAAACAACATACAAACAGGTTAATATTTTTCTTGCCGGAGCCGGAAATGTAGGTGGAAAATTACTGGCACAGTTGGCACAGCAAATACAGTTGTTGCAGGAAAAAATGCATTTGCAAGTACGACTCACGGGAATGATTAACAGCAGAACGATGGTTGTTGATGAATCAGGAATTGATCTTAGTAAATGGCAGCAAATATTGGAAGCAGGGGAGAAAGCTAATTTGAATCAATTTATTGCAAAGGCTGTTGAATTGAATTTGCGCAATGCTGTATTTGTGGACATTACGGCTTCGGATCTGGTTGCTGCTGTTTATGAGCAGTTATTGATAAAAAGTATTTCAGTAGTAGCTTGTAATAAAGTTGCCGCCTCATCTGCCTATAAAAACTACAGAAAATTAAAAGAGGTAGCAAGGGAATTCAATGCGCAATTTCTTTTTGAAACCAATGTTGGCGCAGGTTTGCCTATTATCGGAACCATAAATGATTTGATTCAAAGTGGCGATAGGATACATAAGATAGAGGCGGTTCTTAGCGGTACATTGAATTTTGTATTTAATCACTACGATGGCAAGCGAAAGTTTGCAGAAGTCGTTCAACAAGCACAGGATGAAGGATACACAGAGCCTGATCCACGACTTGATTTAGGCGGCACTGATGTGATGAGAAAGATAATGATTCTTGCTAGAGAAGCAGGTGAGGTGATTGAAATGGATGATATCAAGAACAATTCTTTTATGCCTGAAGCATGCATGCAAGGAACAGTTCAGGATTTTTATAAATCGATGGAGTTGCATGAAACCCATTTTCAATCTTTATTTGCTGCAGCGAATGAAAAGAATAATAAATTAAAATTTGTCGCAAGTTTTGAAAACGGTAAAGCATCAGTAGGTTTACAACACGTAGATGCACAACATGATTTATTTCATTTGTATGGAAAAGACAATGTGGTGTTGTTTTATACGGATAGATATAAGGATCAGCCTTTAGTTATCAAAGGTGCGGGTGCCGGTGCAGAAGTGACAGCAAGTGGAGTATTTGCTGATATCATCAGGGCTTCAAAAATTTAATAATTTCAATTGGCTTTTAAAATACATTTATGCAATCCATTAAAGTAAAATCTCCGGCAACACTTTCTAATCTTTGTTGTGGCTTTGATATTTTAGGCATGGCTTTACAAGCGCCTTATGATGAAATAGAATTGATTAAAAAAGAAGAACCAGGTATTGTCATTACGCACACAGACAATTATGGCTTACCGTTAGATCCACTTCAGAATATTTCAGGCGTGGCTTTACAAGCATTGATGAAAGCAGCAGATTATAAAAATGGCTTTGAAATCATTATTGAAAAAAAGATCAAACCCGGAAGTGGTGTTGGTTCAAGTGCAGCAAGCGCAGCCGGAGTAGTAGTAGCTGCGAATGAGTTGTTAGGTAAGCCTTTTGATAAAAAACAATTAGTGGAATTTGCCATGGAAGGGGAGTTGTTGGCCAGCGGCTCTCGACATGCTGATAATTTGGCACCTTGTATTTATGGTGGATTGGTGTTAATCAGAGATACACAAACTTTAGATATTATTGAATTAAAAACACCACCACTTTTTATTACCATTATTCATCCTCAAATTGAAATCAAAACATCTTACGCCAGGTCGATTTTACCAAAAGAAATTCCTTTAAAATCCGCTGTGGTACAATGGGCAAATGTTGCTGGTTTGATTGCAGGTTTTCAAAATTGTGATTATGGATTGATCAGTCGTTCACTTACTGATGTAATCGTAGAGCCTGTAAGAAGCAAGCTAATTCCGGGTTTTGATGAAGTTAAAAAAAGGTCTCTTGCGGCAGGCGCTATGGGAGGTGGTATTTCTGGAAGTGGCCCATCCTTGTTTATGATGAGCGAATCACACTCGACAGCCATTCAAGTAGAAAAGGAAATGAGTACGGTATATGACCAACTTGGCATTGAATACAAGACGTATGTAACCGAAGTGGCTTCAAAAGGTGTTGAGGTTATTAAGTGAAAGTAAAAAGTAAAAAGTAAAAAGAAAAAAGTAAAAAGTAAAAATTCAAAATTAAAAATTCAAAAATAAACTCCATCAGTTTTTTACTTTTCAATTTTTAATTTTGACTTAAAGATAGAAACATGAATTATTATAGTCTAAATAAAAACGCTCCAATCGTTGATTTTAAAGAAGCCGCTATTCGAGGTCAAGCACCTGATAAAGGCCTTTATTTTCCCGAATATATCCCTGTCATTGATAAACATCTGATTGAAAATATTGAACAGGTTTCCAATGAGGAACTTTGCTTTGAGGTCATTCGGCCATATGTTGGAGATGCAATACCTGAAGATGTTTTAAGAGAGATTGTTGCTCAAACCATCAACTTTCCGATTCCATTGGTGGATGTGGAAGCTGGGATTCAGACGCTTGAAATGTTTCATGGCAACACGTTGGCATTTAAAGATATTGGTGCTAGATTCATGAGTCGTTGTTTGGGGTATTTTGTAAAAGGAGATAACAGGAAAGTTACAGTTTTGGTGGCCACTTCAGGTGATACCGGTGGAGCGGTAGCTGATGGCTTTTTTGGTGTTGAAGGTGTTCAGGTAGTTATCTTATATCCTTCAGGAAAAGTCAGTATGGTTCAGGAAAAGCAATTGACAACCTTGGGTGAAAATATATTCGCGCTGGAGGTAAATGGAACTTTTGATGATTGTCAAAGGATGGTTAAACAGGCATTTTCTGATGAAGACTTAACTCAATCCTTGTTTTTAACATCAGCTAATTCTATCAATGTGGCTCGATGGTTGCCACAGCAGTTTTTTTATTTACTAGCGTATAAGCAATGGAAAGATAAAGTCAATCCTCCTGTTATCAGTGTTCCTAGTGGCAATTTTGGAAATATTTGTGCAGGTTTATTGGCCATGAAATCCGGAATTCCTGTAAAACATTTTATTGCAGCTTGTAATGCTAATGATGTGGTTCCTTCATTTATGCATACACGTGAGTATAAGTCTAAAAAATCAGTTGCAACCATTTCTAATGCAATGGACGTAGGCGATCCCAGTAATTTCATTAGAATTCTTGAGATTTTCAATCATGATTATGAGGCACTTGCTGCATGTTTTTCTTCGGTAAGTATTAGTGATGAAGAAACTAAAAAAGCGATTCTTGACACTGAAAAAAATACTGGTTATCTGCTCGATCCTCATGGTGCTGTTGGTTATCTTGCTTTGAAAAAATATTTACAAAAACATCAAAACGAAAAAGGTTTCTTCGCTGAAACCGCACATCCTGTTAAGTTTTATGATGTAGTGGAACCGGTCATCAATAAAAAAATACAATTACCTGATGCAGTTGCTTGCATAATCGATAAAGAGAAAATATCGGTTCGGATTGAGTCTGATTTTAACCAGCTAAAATCATTTCTGATGTCTTTAAATAGCTAAAAAATCCTAAGATATTCTTAATTTCTGCAATAAATACAGCGCTATTTCGTTGTTATTTGGATTTTGAATGTGTCATCGAGACCTTTTTAAATTTTGTTTACATTAACAGTCGAATAACTGTATTGTAAATACAACAGTTTACTTTTGTATCGCTGAAAAACAAACCGAAACTTGTTTTGGTTTTAATCCTAACCTATCCAAAATAAACTATGAAAACACTAATTTCTAGAGGCAGACTGCCGTTATTTCTCATCACTTTATTGTTGATTTTACATTGGCCAGTGAGTTTTGGTAAATCCAGTTCTATTGATTTTAAATCAAATGAAAAGCCCGCATTGATTTCAAGTTTATCAATGCAGTTGTATGATAAATTAAATCTCGACAGTTTAGGCCTATCAACACAAGCATATCTTCATGCATTAACTGGTTTTGAAAAACTGCAAAATGCTGGTAAATTTTGTGGTCAACATTTGCTTTCTATAATTGATTTTACAAAACCCTCTTCACAAAAAAGGCTTTTCATTATAGATCTACAGGCCGAAAAAATTTTGTTTAATACTTATGTTGCACATGGACAAAACTCTGGGACATTGTATGCAGAAAAATTTTCTAATAAGCTATCAAGTTTTCAAAGTAGCTTAGGATTTTATGAAACAAAAGAAACCTACATTGGGAAGCATGGCTATTCACTGCAATTGAATGGACTTGAAAAAGGAATTAATGATAAAGCTGATGAAAGGGCTATCGTAGTACATGGCGCTGCTTATGTTTCTGAAGGGATGATTAACATGCAAGGGTATATTGGTAGAAGTTGGGGTTGCCCGGCCATACCTCAAAAATTATCAAAGCCCATCATTGACAAAATAAAAGACGGTACCTGCTTGTTTATTTTTGCTAACGACAATCAATATCTCAATCATTCTGAAGTGTTCAAAAGCTGATGAATCAAATAAAAAAATTGTAGGAATTGATTTACCTTCACGCAAAAGAAGAAATCATGAACTTAACAGGAACCGGAGTTGCCATCGTAACACCATTCAAAAAAGATCTTTCTGTAGATTATAATTCACTTAGAAAAGTTATAGATCATATTATATCCGGCGGGGTTCAATACATAGTAACTCTCGGTACCACAGGGGAAACGCCAGTCTTAAGCAAAGAAGAGAAAAAAGAAATCATTCAATTTACTGTGAGTCATGTTAATCAGCGTGTACCCATCATCGTTGGTGTGGGTGGAAATGATACGGCTTCTGTTGTAAATGATTTGAAAGAACTTCCATTGGAAAATGCAGCAGCTATTTTAAGTGCAGCACCTTATTATAACAAACCCTCTCAAGAAGGCCTATATCAGCATTACAAAATGATTGCTGAACATGCACCTAAGCCTGTTATATTGTATAATGTACCGGGGAGAACAGGTAGAAACATGGAGCCTGCTACAACTTTAAGACTAGCCAGAGAAGTTGGAAATATTATTGGGATAAAAGAAGCTGGGAATAACATAGTTCAATGCATGGAAATTTTAAAAGAAAGGCCTGAAGGTTTTTTGGTGTTGAGTGGTGATGATGATTTGGTATTTCCACAAATGGCTTGTGGCATGGATGGTGTTATCAGTGTTGCGGCAAACGCGTATCCAAAATTGTTTTCAGATATGATTCGTTTGTGTCAGCAACAGGATTTCAAATCTGCCAAAACTATTAATGACAAATTGATCAATGCATACAGATTGATGTTTGCAGAAAATAATCCCGCAGGTGTAAAAGCATTTTTATATGAAATGGATTTGATTGAAAATGAGTTAAGACTTCCTTTGGTTCCATTGAGCAACAAATATCACCAGGAAGTGAAAGACTATGTGACCTCTAATAAATAATTTAGATTTTATAACAACTCCCTTCTATTGCCAATACTGTATTTTCAAAAACGGCTTTGGTTTCGATTAAAAATTCATCCAGTGATTCGTACTTTGATGAAAAGTGGCCAATCATCAATTGACCAGCTTCAGCTTGTTGTGCAATTAATCCGGCTTGAACGGTAGTACTGTGAAACCTTTCAGCAGCGCGCTTTTCAAGATCTTTTAGATATGTAGTTTCATGGTATACCAAATTCACATATTTTATTTTTTCAGCTATTGATGGATCATAAAGCGTATCGGCACAATAAGCATAACTCTTTGGCATAGGTGCTGCAACGGTTACAGATTCATTTTCAATGATGGTACCTTTTTTGGTAGTGTAATTTTCACCATCTTGAAGTTTGTCGTAAAAGGCAGCAGGTATTTCATAGGCTTTTACAAGTTCGGGAACAATGCTTCTCGGTTTCTTTTTTTCCTTAAATAAAAATCCCCAACATTCAATGCGATGTTGCACTTTAAAGCAACTGACAATCATTTTTCCAGTATCGGTGATGATGCCTTCTTCAAGTAAGGCATGAAAATAGAGCGGATAGTTCAGTGTTACATCAGCAACACTTAATTGTAAGTTGATGATGTCTTCAAGTTTCGCCGGTCCATGTAAATGAAGTTCTTGCGTTCTGCTGAGCAAGCTCATACTGGTTAACAATCCAATCAAACCAAAGTAGTGATCTCCATGTAAATGGGAAATGAAAATATGAGAGATTTTACTGCGTTTGAGTTTGTACTTTGCCAATTGATTTTGGGTGCCTTCACCGCAATCGATCAGAAAACTGGAATCCTGGGTTTGAAGCAACTGTGCAGATGGGTTTCTTCCAAAAGCGGGAATAGCTGAATTGTTTCCTAAAATTGTTATGGCAAGCAATAGATTTGGTTTAATTGGGTTGCTATTCAGATTGATTAATTATCGTCAAAGTCATTTAAAAGTTCTCTTTCAATTTCTTCCATTTGCAAGATATCCCATGCTTCACTTTCAGATGGAGTGGTATTCATGCTATCCAAATATTCTTTTTCTTCAAGTTTAGCGATAATATCTGCATTAAGACAGCAAATCACAAAGGAAAAATTTTCTTGGTAGAAAGACTGCTGTTGTTCTACAATCATCTCTAAAACATGGTCATCGATTTTTTGCACATTTGAAAGATTCAAAACAACATGCGGTATTTCTTTTTGTTGATAAGATTGAAACAAATTCAGCAGTTTATCTGACATAATAGCAGTTATTTCGGAAACTTCTGGAGTAATGACTGAGAATTTCTCTTTGGTATCTATTTTGACATTCATATTATGAAGCAGTTAGTAGGCTGTCAAAATAAGTGAATTTCCGTTGTTTTTGAAAATAAATCTTGATAAACTGATAAATAATTTTCAAATGCGGCAATGTGAATAAAATACTGAGGCGGTCAATATGGTACTAACTTTTCAACATATCAACAATTTATAATCACGTAAACTAAATCGATATAAATAATCGTTATTATTGTAAACTATAAACCCTAAGATCATGGATAATAATTTTTCACCCCAAGTAAAAGAAATCATTTCTTACAGCAGGGAAGAGGCGTTAAGATTGGGTAATGACTTCATCGGAACAGAGCATTTGGTTTTAGGCTTGATTCGTGATGGTGAAAATACCGCAATAAAAATTTTAAAATCGCTTAGTATCGATCTCTATGAATTGAGAAAAGAGATTGAAATGGCTGTTAAAGACAAGACCGGAAAGAATATTGCCAACATCAATTCGCTTCCATTAACCAAACAGGCAGAAAAAGTCATCAGAATAACTGTCTTGGAAGCGAAATCCCAAAAAAGCCCAATGGTAGAAAGTGAGCATTTGATGCTTTCGATTCTCAAAAACAAAGAAAATATTGCTACACAAATTTTAAATCAATTCGAAGTGGATTACGACATTTTTAAAAACGAGCTGGGCTTTGTAACTAGCAAACCTCCTCAGGCTGATTTTAATGAAGAAGATGATTTTGATGAAGAAAGAAAGCAGTACGGCCAACAACCAAAAGGTGCAAAAGGTGCCGGTGCTACTCAAATAAAGTCGAAAACTCCTGTTTTGGATAATTTTGGAAGAGACATTACGCGTCTTGCAGAAAATGGCTCTCTCGATCCCATTGTTGGAAGAGAAAATGAAATTGAAAGGGTTTCTCAAATTTTATCAAGAAGAAAAAAGAACAATCCGATTTTGATTGGTGAACCTGGTGTGGGTAAAACTGCGATTGTAGAAGGTCTTGCCTTAAGAATCATACAGCGTAAAGTTTCAAGAGTATTATTTGATAAAAGAGTGGTAAGTCTGGATTTGGCTGCATTGGTTGCAGGAACTAAATACCGCGGACAATTTGAAGAAAGAATGAAGGCCATCATGAATGAATTGGAAAAAAACAGAGATGTGATTTTGTTCATTGATGAGATTCATACCATCGTAGGTGCAGGTGGAGCTAGTGGTTCATTGGATGCCTCAAACATTTTTAAACCAGCTTTGGCAAGAGGAGAATTACAATGCATTGGCGCTTCTACTTTAGATGAATACAGAATGCACATTGAAAAAGATGGTGCTTTAGATAGAAGATTTCAGAAAGTAATCATCGAACAGCCATCAGTAGACGAAGCCATTGAAATCCTGAACAACATTAAGAACAAATACGAAGATTATCACAATGTTTCTTACAGCAAAGAAGCTATTGAAGCTTGTGTAAAATTGAGTGACAGATACATGACTGATAAGTTGCTTCCGGATAAAGCCATTGACGTTTTGGATGAAGTTGGTGCCAGAAAGCACATCAAGAATATCAATGTTCCTGAGAATATACTTGAACTTGAAAAGAAGATTGAAGATATCAAGCTTGAAAAAAATAGGGTAGTAAAAAGCCAGAAGTTTGAAGAAGCCGCTTCTTTAAGAGACACAGAAAAGCGTTTACAAGAAGAACTCGAAAAAGCAAAAATTGACTGGGAAGAAGAAAGCAAACACAAACGTTTCCCTATAGACGAAGAAGATATTGCTGAAGTGGTATCTATGATGACCGGTATTCCAGTTAAAAGAATGGTACAGGCTGAAACTGATAAGCTCCGCCGTATGGCAGATGATTTAAGAGGCGCTGTAATTGGACAAGATGAAGCGATTGGTAAAGTGGTGAAAGCTATCCAAAGAAATAGAATCGGATTGAAAGATCCAAAGAAGCCAATTGGTACATTTATTTTCCTCGGACCTACGGGTGTGGGTAAAACAGAGTTGGCGCGTTCTTTGGCCAAACACATGTTCGACAGCGAAGATGCACTGATCAGAATAGATATGAGTGAATACATGGAGAAATTTACCGTAAGTCGTTTGATTGGAGCGCCTCCGGGATATGTAGGTTACGAAGAAGGTGGTCAATTAACGGAAAGGGTTAGACGCAAACCATACAGTGTTATCTTGCTTGATGAAATTGAAAAAGCACATCCAGATATTTACAATATTTTGTTGCAAGTGCTTGATGATGGTCAGTTGACTGATGGCTTGGGAAGAAAAGTAGATTTTAAAAACACCATGATCATCATGACTTCTAACATTGGCGTTCGTCAATTGAAAGATTTCGGTGATGGGGTAGGATTTGCTACACAATCTAGACAAGACAATCAGGATGAAAACAACAAAGCCATTATTGACAAGGCTTTAAAACGTACTTTCAGTCCTGAGTTCTTAAACAGAATAGATGACATTATCATCTTCAATTCTTTGAATAAAGAAAACATCTTCCAGATTATCGATATTTTAATGAAAGGTGTGATGAAGCGTTTGGTAAATCTTGGATTTACATTGGAATTGTCAAGCGAAGCCAAAGATTTCATTGCTGACAAAGGATATGATAGTCAGTTTGGTGCCAGACCATTACATCGTGCCATTCAGAAATATTTAGAAGATCCACTGGCTGAAGAAATTCTAAACATGACTATCAAAGCAGGTGATACTATGGTTGCAGCGTTAGATAAAGAAGCCGGAAAGATTATCTTCAAATTGAAAGAAGAACCTAAGAAGAAAGAGAAAAAATCTCAATCTTAATAGACTTTTTTAATTCAGAAATTTATACAAGCCCACGGATTAAACCGTGGGTTTTTATTTGAAAACAATTTTTTATTTTAACAATTTTGCCATTGCTTCAAAAACTTTCATTTATTTTACGCAACCATTTCTAAAGCTGCTGAATGAAAAAAATAATTGTCACTATCGACGGGTGGTCATCTTGCGGAAAGAGTACAATTGCCAAGCAATTGGCGAAGTCACTTGGGTATGTGTATATCGACAGTGGCGCCATGTACAGGGCCATCACATTATATTTTTTAAGGAATCATATAGATTGGACTGATCCTGCAGCAGTTGAAGAAGCCTTACATCATATCAATCTTCACTTCGTTTATAATACAAAATCATTGCAATCCGAAATGCATCTCAATGAAGAGAATGTTGAATATATGATTCGGGATATGGTTGTAGCAGAGAAAGTAAGTGAAGTGGCTACAATAGCTAAGGTGAGAACATTTGCTGTTGCACAACAACAAAAAATGGGAGCTGATAAAGGAATTGTTATGGATGGTAGAGACATTGGCACTACAGTATTTCCTGATGCGGCACTCAAAATATTTATGACAGCTGATATCATGACTAGAGTGGAAAGACGATTCAAGGAAATGTTTGAAAAAAATCCCAACATTACGATTGAAGAAGTAAAAAGTAATCTTGAAATGAGAGATTATATAGATTCTAATCGCGAGGTAAGTCCATTGAGAATGGCTGAAGACGCTATTTTGCTCGATAATTCAAATCTTACCATGGAAGAGCAATTGGATATTGCACTGAAATTGGTGGCAAAGAAATTATAGTGGAGTTTAATCAGGAAATAATACCCGATGAAACTTTGTCAATTGTTTCCTCGCTTACAAAATAATTTGCTATTTTTCTGATGACTACTTCAACAAGCGCATCAGGGCAACTGGCGCCGCTAGTCATTAAGATTCGTAAAGGTGTTTTTGAACCTAAAAAATTTTCTGTATTTTTTTCTTCTTTTGTGTGAAAATTGAAATGAGATATGTTCGATTGAGAAATTATTCTATCCGGATGATCGATATAATAAGTGGGTAATTTTTCTTCACACAATTCTACCAAATGAGAAGTATTGCTACTATTATAGCCGCCTACAACTATTGCCAGATCAGCTTCTTCTTGTAACAATCCAAAAACTGCAGATTGGTTATCATTTGTGGCATAACATAAAGTATCACGAGTATCTGCAAATCTATCTGCGATGTTGGTTTCATTCAACTCATATTTTTCTATCATCGCTTGTTTTAAAAAATCAGAAATCGCTTGTGTATCAGAAGCCAACATGGTGGTTTGATTGACCACACCAATACGATTGAGATCTTTATTCAAATCAAATCCTTCAGAAAATCTTCCTTTAAAAATTGTATAGAATTCTTGAGGACTTCTATTTCCTTTAATAAAATCAGCCAGTACAATGGCTTCGTTCATGTCATTGATCACAAGTGAAGGAGTATTGGCAGCCGCATGAGAAAATGTAGCTCTAGTTTCTTCATGAGTCGGTTTGCCATGAACAATGACACTATAATTTTTTTGGGCAATTTGTTCACTTCGATTCCAAACTTTTTCAACAAACGGGCAGGTGGTATTGTATTTCTCAATAGCGATGCCGATTGCTTTCAATTTGTTTTCAATGTCTAGTGTGGTGCCAAATGCAGGAATTATTACCACGTCATTGGCATTAAGATCTTCAAATGGAACGATTTGATTTCCTTTGGTGTCTTGCATGAAACGAACACCTCGGTCGAGAAGATCTTTATTTACTGATGGGTTGTGAATCATTTCACTAAGCAGAAAAATTCTTTTATCAGGATTTTCATTCAAAGTTTTAAATGCAATTTCAATGGCATTTTCTACGCCATAACAAAAACCAAAATGGCGAGCCAATAAAATCTGTAACGGACCGAAATCCAGCAGGGTAGGCGTGAAATCCTTTTTCATCTTATCCTGCTGTTTTCTTTTTTCTTTAATGGCAGAAATTAATTGGCTTCTGTATGTAAATGGTATTGTAAATTGCTTCATCTTATAAAATTCAATGCGAAGGTACAATCTTGCCTTCAAGTACTGAACAAGTTTGATGCCCTATTGCATAAACAAATAACTATGATTTATGTTGAATAATAAAAAAGTTTTAGATTATTTATCAGGAGCCAATATTTATGAAGTCAATCTTCGGCAATATACACATGAAGGAACTATAGCTGCTTTTATGGAACACCTGCCAAGATTGAAAGAAATGGGGGTAGAAATTTTGTGGTTTATGCCTTTGCATCCTATAGGCAAAATCAACAGAAAAGGCAGTTTGGGCAGTTATTATTGCAGCAGCAATTTTTTTGAGTTGAATCCGGAATATGGAACTGCAGCTGATTTTAAGAACATGGTAAAAGTCATACATGAATTGGGTATGAAGGTGATCATCGACTGGGTGGCCAACCATGCGGCATGGGATAACAATTGGACGATTACCAATCCTGATTTTTTTGTAAGAACAGAAAATGGTCATTTCTTATCGCCATACGACTGGACTGACGTGATTCAAATTGATCATAACAATGAAATGGCCCATGATGCCATGAGAAGCGCGATGTGTTTTTGGGTGAAAGAATATGACATTGATGGCTTCAGAGCTGATTTGGCACATTTGACACCTTTACGTTTCTGGATTAAAGCCAGACATCTTACAGAAGCCATCAAGCCTGATTTAATTTGGCTGGCAGAAACTGAAGAGCCTGATTTTTATCAAGCCTTTGATATCGTTTACGCTTGGAGATGGATGCATAAAACGGAGGCCTTTTTTAAAAATGATTGGGGACTAGATTCACTTCATGAAGTGCTGAATGAAGAAAAAAGAATTTACCCAGAAAATGCTCGACAAATGTTCTTCACCACCAATCATGATGAAAACAGCTGGAATGGCACAGAATATGAAAAATATGGCGTTTATGCAAAGGCGTTAGCCGTATTCAGTTTCTTTTATCCATCATCTGTTCCATTGTTATATTCTGGCCAGGAAATTCCCAATCAAAAAAGATTGCCATTTTTTGATAAAGATGAATTAAACTGGAATGAGGGTTTGGAGCTACATGAATTTTATAAAACATTGATTTCCCAAAGAAAAAAAATGATTGTCGATGCTGAATTTTCTTTCATTTCTAATGATCAAAAACTTTTGGCTTTTAAAAGAAACTCACAACAAAATATGGTGCTTGTTTTTCTGAATTTGGATTCAGCGCCTATTTTAGTCAATTATGATAATCATGAATCGTTGTCTTTTGAAAATATTTTTGATGCTTCTGAAATAATAAATCAGTCTTCAATACAATTTGAATTGATGCCGGGTGATTTTAAAATATTTAACCAGATATAAAAAATGCCCTGCTAAAAACAGGGCATTTGAATTTTAAATATTGTTTTTACTTATTCAAGCGTAATTGGATATTCATATAGACCATCATATCCCGGATAGAATCCGCTGATAGTTACTGATTTTTCGTTGCCTATGATTTTTCTCATTTCATCAACATTGTTAACATCTCTATCATTCACTTTTAAAATTACAAAACCGTCTTTCATTCTGGTTTGGTCGTATAAAGCTCCGCTGCTGTTGATTTTTTTAACGACTACACCACCATTGATGCCGTATTCTTTTGCTTTTTTAGCTTCAAGATTTACAAAGTCGGCACCTAGTAAATCCATTTGTTCATCATTTTTTACAATATCATAATTACCCGCTTTGTTTTTTAAAGTGACAGTAAAGATTTGAATTTTATTCTCTCTCACCACGGTCACCTGAACTTTATCTCCTGGTTTATGTTTGCTTACTTGTTCTTGCAATTCACCGCCACTTGTGATGTCAACACCGTTTACTTTTTTGATGCGGTCACCCTTACGTATACCCGCAGCATAAGCACCACCATCCATTGGGACTTCAGTTGCAAATACGCCATCGTAACTTTCTTCAGCGATACCAGATTTCTTTTTTTGATCATCTGTCATATCAGCGGCATTGCCAAACATAATTCCGAGATATCCTCTTTGTACGGTACCGAATTTTATCAAATCATCTACTACTTTTTTGGCGATGTTTACAGGAATCGCATATGAGTAACCTGAATAATATCCAGTTGGAGATGCGATAGCAGAATTGATACCAATTAGTTTGCCATCTGTATTTATCAAAGCACCACCACTGTTGCCCATGTTTACTGCTGCATCTGTTTGAATGAATGATTCTACAGCGCCACCTGAATTTCCTGTTTTGTCTTTATTCAATCCAAGGCTTCTTGCTTTTGCACTTACAATTCCTGCTGTTACAGTAGTTTCAAGATTTAATGGATATCCTAACGCCAATACCCATTGTCCGATTTTCACTTCGTCGGAATTTCCATAAATCAAGTAGGGAAGACTTTTGGCTTCTACTTTTATTACGGCTAAATCATAAGCAGGATCAGAACCAATCAGTTTGGCTTTGTATGTTTTTTTATTGTTCAATGTTACGGTAATCTCATCTGCATTTTCAATGACATGATTGTTGGTAACAATGAAGCCGTCATCACTGATAATCACACCAGAGCCTGAAGCTTTTTGTTCGGGAATGATGTTCATTCTGCCGCCTCCAAAAAATTGATCAAACATGTCGTCACTGAAAAAATCACTAAAAGGGTTTTGTTGTCTCATTCTAGGCAAGTTATTGGTAACCTGCTTGGCGTTAGTTTTTGTTTTGATATGTACAACTGCAGGTAAAGCAATTGAAGAAGGTTGAATAAAATCTACAGATCCGGGAGGCAAATTTCCTCCTTCTGAAAGTCCTGCCAATTTGTAATTAGAAGGAAGTATTCCATTTTGCTGACCTCCAAAACTATTGTTGTTTTTTTCAAAAATTCCATAACCCCAAACTACGGCCAGTGTAGTAAGGGCGCTGATTCCGATAGTGGCCAATACTTGTTTCATTTTCATTTTTTATGTAGTTTAATTTTATAAATTATAATTGTCAATTTTCATGCCTCGGGCTGCAAATTAATTACTGTCTGCCAAAATGAGTTAAACAAACTGACATGTTTAACAATTAATTAGTAAGACCTTCGTAGATGCTATAAGCCAAGTAAAAATTGCATGGTATCCACGCCATCTGCATAGGTGAAAAGTCCAGGGTGCTGCGACGATCCGAACGGAATGAAATTTTCACCTACAACGCATTGGATTTCGGTATTGTTATTCAGTAATTCTTTCAAATTTGTTTGTTCATTGTAATGTTCATAATGTACAACACCAATGGCGGAAAAATTGTTTTTGTTTTCAACCAGTAATGTGGTTTCATTGGTCATGTACATATTGTTGTTTAACAATAAAAGCGACAATTGAAAATCGTAATTATTGCTGTATTTGTGATAGTCTCTGAAGTAAGAAAACTTATGAAAGGATTGTAACAAGGGAACGAAATCGTAATGTTCAGGTACAAATAATTTAGTGACATTTCGGCAACCTAATCCATAATAGAGATGGATATCTTCTGAAAGTGCTTCAAGCTCTTCCTTGGATTCTTTGCCATTAAGTATTGCTACTGAGGTTCTGTTGCATCTGATGATATTGGGGTATTTTCCAAAGTATTCTACAAAATGTTGAGCGCTTTGGTTACTGCCTGTAGCAATGTAGGCATCACATCCTTTCAGGTTATCGGCGATTTTGATATAATTAATTACTTCTGGGTTTTGTTCATATAATTTTTGAACAAGAAATTTAATGAGTACATCATCTTTAGATGAAAGCTTTATAGATTGTTTGTGACCGCTGATAAAAACGGTGAGCAAATCATGAAAGCCCACCATAGGAATATTTCCGGCCATAACGATACCTACATGAGCGGGATTTATTAAGTCGTCGAGATGATAGTGAGCAGCCCAATGGCTTAGTTTGTTTTTATCAAGAAAGTGTTCAGTGATATTTTGGGTTGCCTTTTCAATAAAATTTTCTGTAAACCACGGATTTTTTATTGAGGCTTGTTGTTTTGTTAATTGCCATTCATCAGGATTTTGTTTAAGGTATTCACCTAGGAATGACATTAATTCAATCCGATTTTGTAAATTCATGCGCTTAATATTACTTTTACACCAAAATTACGAAGATGGCAATAAAGATTACCGATGAATGTATTAATTGTGGGGCATGCGAGCCCGAATGTCCTAATAACGCTATTTATGAAGGTGGCGTAGAATGGGCGATTTCAGATGGCACCTCAGTTCAGGGTGCGTATACTTTGATGGATGGCGCTCAGGTTGATGCCGGTCAAAGATTGACTCCTTTCAGTAATGATACCTATTATATCACTCCAAATAAATGCACAGAATGTCAGGGATTTCATGAAGAACCTCAATGTGCTGCAGTTTGTCCGGTTGATTGTTGTGTTCCCGATGAAATGTATCGCGAAACAGTTGATGAATTGATGGCAAAGAAAGAAAAATTACATTTGTAATTTCAATTATGCCAATGTTGAGACATCATTAAACAGATGCTTTGTGCTTTGGAAAAATCAAAATGCAAATGAGGTTTATCCTTTATACTTTTTTATTGTTTAGCATTTTTCTTGCTTCATGCAGCGAGCAGCAAGAATCAACTCCTGAAGACAAAGCTTCCCATTCTTTAGAATTAATGGAATATGAACGCTCATTTTCTGCTATGAGTAAAGAGAAAGGGATGAAAAATGCATTTATTGAATACATAGATAGTAATGGTGTTTTGTTAAGACCACATCATATGCCTCTTAAAGGTGCTGCTGCTATTGATTTTTTGTTAGAGCAAAATGATGCTGATTATTCATTATCCTGGGATCCTCAGCACGCCGTAGTTGCGGAATCAGGAGATTTAGGATTTACATATGGAATCTTTGTGATACACCCACAACAACAAGACACCTCCTTTTTTGGAACTTACACCCATATTTGGGAAAAACAGCTTGGTGGCAAATGGAAATTGTTGCTCAATTCGATGAATGAAGGAATTGATTACAATGATGAAAATCAAAACTTTCAATAATTTCAGTAAAAAGCTGATTTCAACTTACATTTTTGTTTCTTTGCTTATAATTAATCCCCAACATGAGAAAAAATATTGCATTGATCACCGGCGGTTATTCTGGCGAGTCGGTTATCTCCTATAAAAGTGCTGCAACGATTTACGATAATCTCGATAAAGAAAAATGGAATTGTTATTTGATTGACATTCATCCTGATGGCTGGTTTTACATGGATGAAAATCAACAAAAACAGTTTGTTGATAAAAATGATTTTTCAATTATTGTAGATGGTGCCAAATTGAAATTTGATGCCGTTCTTGTTGGACTTCATGGAACTCCGGGTGAAGATGGAAAATTACAAGGATATTTTGATTGCTTGAAAATTCCTTACACATCATGCAATGCTGCCAGCTCCGCGCTTACATTTAATAAAAGGTATACTGTTGCAGTGGCCGCCTTTGCAGGGATTCCTGTAGCCAAGTCACTTCATTTGTTTAATCATAGTCCGGTTACACCCGAAGAGATTCTCAAAGAGTTAACGTTGCCTGTTTTTGTAAAACCAAATAATGGAGGAAGTAGTTTGGGTATTAGCAAAGTAAATAAATCAGAGGAACTAGAAACAGCGCTTGACAAAGCTTTCAAAGAAGATGAACAAGTACTTGTAGAAGAATTTATCAGTGGTAGAGAATTTACCATTGGAGTTTTTAAAACCAAAGGACAAATTATTACTTTGCCCATGACAGAAATTATTTCTGAGAATGAATTTTTTGATTTTCAAGCGAAGTATGAAGGCGCTAGCAAAGAGATAACACCCGCCGAAGTAGATGAAACTATTGCTGAAAAAATAAGATTTCAGGCGAAGAAAGCATACAGTGTTTTCAATTGTAGTGGAGTAGTTAGAATTGATTTTATTTATAACCAGGATTCTGGTAAGCCGTATCTTTTGGAAATCAATACGGTACCCGGACAAAGCGCTGCGAGTATTGTGCCACAGCAGGTAAGGGCGATGGGCTGGACGTTAAAAGATTTTTACAGCGCTTTGCTAGAGGAATGTTTTTAATTTAAAAATTGTAAGTTTGAATCTGAATTTTTCTTTCAAAAATCAATAAAATTCTTTAGTGTTTAAATTCATTACCGATAAACCATTCTGGGTCAATTTACTTGCAGCTTTAGTACTTGCAGTTCTCCTTATATTTTTTGTATTACAGATGTTAGGTGTCATGACCAATCATGGGGCCTATCTTACTGTTCCATCAGTAGTAGGTAAAAAAACTGACGAGGCAGTGAAGTTTTTGGAATCAAAAGGATTTGAAGTAGTCATTAAAGATTCTGTTTATACAGACACCGCAAAGAATGGCATTGTATTGAAGCAAATTCCTGACCCAAACAGCACCGTAAAAATCAATCGTACTGTTTTAATAACGGTGAATAGGGTTACTCAACCGCTAATTGATATGCCGGCATTGGAAGGCAAGTCATTAAATTTTGCTCTTGAAATTTTAAAAAGAAGTCACCTCAAATTAGGCGATACTATTTATCGTCCGGATTTTATGAGAGGTTCGGTATTGGAACAATTATATAGAGGAAATAAAATCAAATCGGGTTCCAAAATTCCATGGGGCAGTTATGTAGATTTGGTGATTGGCAGTGGGTTGAATCAAGATCCTATACTTGTTCCACAAATGGAGGGCATGACATTTGAAGAAGCGAAAATTTTATTACAGGAAAATGGGATATTACTGGGTGCAGTAGTGGCGGATCCAGATGTGTTGGATTCATCATCGGCTTTTATTTGGAAGCAAAGTCCGCCGAGATATGATGATCAGAAAGAGCCTGTTTATATTCAACCCGGTCAGTTGATGGATTTATGGATTTCAAAAGAAATGAAAATAGTTATTGATACTCTTCATCCTTAAATATTTATTTTATGCAGTTGATAGAAGCGACAACATTAAAACAGAGAATGATTACAGAAAAATTAAATCTGATTGATGTAAGGCAACCTGAAGAACATGCTGAATTTAATATTGGCGGCATATT
>CALPIT020000010.1 GCA_943323705.2 Streptomyces griseus | reverse complement strand
TGTCTTTGTAACAGTTAGTGTTTGATTTACACTGGTTGCTGGGAGATAAGTTGAATTGCCGCTTTGAGAAGCAGTAATCACAGCTGTTCCCGCTCCTACTATTTTTATGTTATTATTTACAATTGTTGCTACTGCTAGATTTGAACTAGCATAAGTAATGACTAAACCAGAAGTTGTAGTTGCACCGGGAGCAAAATCAGCATCACCAAATATTTTTGCAGGAAGCGGAGCAAAACTAATGGTTTGAGAAATTCCTGTTACCGTTAATGTTTGAGTAACGGCAGGCGCAGCAAAATATACGGAATTACCTGTTTGGGTGGCTGTAATTATTGATGTACCATAACCTACAATACGAATATTGTTGTTCACGATTGTTGCTACCGCTGTATTTGAACTAGTGTATACAACAGCCAAGCCTGAACTTGCTGTTGCTCCGGGACTGAAATCTGGAGTAGCATTTACAACTTTTGTAGGAATGGCAGCAAATGTTATGGTCTGTGATACACCAGTAACGGTCAATGTTTGCGTTACTGAAGGCGCTGCTAGATATGTAGCATTCCCTGTTTGAGTAGCCGTAATGATTGAGGTGCCATAACCAACTATGCGTATGTTATTGTTTACTATTGTTGCCACTGCTGCATTAGAACTTGTATAAACCACTGCCAAGCCTGAACTTGCTGTTGCTCCGGGATTAAAGTCGGCTGCATTGGCAGCTTTTGTAGGAATCGCAGCAAATGTTATGGTCTGTGATACACCTGTAACGTTTAATGATTGTGTTACTGAAGGCGCAGCTAGATATGTAGCATTGCCAGTTTGAGTAGCCGTAATTGTTGACGTACCATAACCAACGATACGAATATTGTTGTTCACTATTGTTGCTACCGCTGTATTTGAGCTTGTGTACACAACAGCCAAACCTGAACTAGCAGTTGCACCAGGATTATAGTCGGCGGCATTGGCCAATTGAGTTGGAATAGCAGGGAAACTTATTGTTTGTGAGCGCAGCACAATTATTGGTCTGCCAGCACCAACAGCATTTGAATCCAATGGAAAATTTGAAACCATACCCGTACCGTTTATTTCATCACAACCTGCATCAAAGATTGAAGAACGAGTTTGTCCCTGTGCATCTAGATTGCCGATAATTGAAGAATAAGTTGCAGTATTTAAAGAAGCGTCTTGTACTACTGTTGGTGGTGGCAAAATTCCATTAACCCTCGAACCAAAAGTCAATACAGTATTGGTAAACCCTGAAGTATTCACAACCCCCAAACCAACGGGCGCACTATACAAATTTCCTTCTGCGAAGTAAGTTAATGATGTATTTGTTGGATCGATATAAACAGCCCGACCTGATGATAATTTAATGATATTATTTGCTATTGTTGCACCTAAAGCTTGATTCAAAGCCATACCCATATCATAATTACCAAGTTTAATACCCATGCCTCCTGGGCAATTAACAATAGTATTATTGACAATTAAAGCACTATCTGCCGGCAAATAGGCGCCGTCTAATACAAGTGGATTCAAGCTGTCTGAAGAAGGATAGGTACCATTATACGTAATAATCGGACACCTGATTGAAGTCAAGCTTCCCGATGCACCCAACAACCCTTCGCAATAATTATTATAAACCTTATGTCCCTTATCTATGATTCTGATACCATACGAACCAGTTTTAGTAGGGTCGTCATTAATAAAGAAATTACCATACACACTACAGAATTTACCCATTCTTAATGTGAGACCACCATTGCAATTTTTAAAAGTATTGTAACGATATGTATTGTAATAAGATTTATTGGACACAATTTCCAACTCCGCCTGAGTCATGCCTTCAAATAAATTGTATTCTACGATATTATACCCAAAAGTTCTTGAATTATTCCCCACACCTAAACGAATGGTTTCTCCACCGTTACCGCCCATGTAACTTCTTCCTTTAAAATAATTGGAATCAATTCTATGAAAAGTTGATATCGACCGAGCTGGAAAAGTAGCCGTGCTGTACCAAACTACAACTGTTGATCGCGCATTCGATTTATTTATAAAAGTGCAATGATCTAATCTGTTATTAGTACCAAAAATACCTACCCATTCATTTTCAACAGAATCAATTGAATTGTAATTATCGAAAGTAATATTTGAAACTCTTGAATAGTATGCAAGAATGCTTGTTGTTGTTCTGAAAGCGACAACTGCATTGGTTCTTGAATTACCATTGGCAAATTTGAAACCATCAATTAGAATTCTATATCCTGAAAACATGAGATATGTAGAATCTGTAAATACCACATTGGATCTGGATTGTGCCATAACTACTATCCATGCGCTTGTAGCTGTACCAAAAGTATTATTCAATGAAATTTTCCCCCAATTGTAGCTACCATTTGCGACTACAATGGTGTCACCTGGCCTAGCTGCAGTAAAAGTTGTAGTTAATGAAACTAAAGTGTTAACTGTAGTTTTTGTTGCACTTACTTGGTTATTTTGTAATAAAAAAGCAAACAAAAAAACTAACAAATAATGGATTTTCATTTTAGTGTGGTTTTTGTGATAATTGAATTATTGAAGTCATGGTTTCAAAAACCATACCTCAAATAAGCCAAATTGAATTCTATAATAAAAAAACAGCGTTATAAACAAATGTTTAAAAATAACTTCAGTTTAATTTTATTTTTTAAAAGGGTCAAGACTCAATAAAAAATCAATCATGTTCCTTCCTAATTCATTGTTCTTTTCTTTTGTGAATTTACCATGTCCACCGCCTGGCACAGTAATCAACTCCGCTCTTACACCTACAGACTTAAATTTCTCCAACAATTCTTGAGATTGTACATAAGGTACTGTTGAATCAGCATCGCCATGAATGATTAAAGTTGGTGGTGATTTTTTATTCACATACCAAATTGGGGAAACCGATTTTGCAAAAGCTTCATCATTCTTTTTAGGCCCTAACCAATCTCCAGGTGATCTGCTTTTTCTCACAGCAGTTCCATAATCATTATATGCCCATGCCCATACATCAGTAATGCCCCATTTGTCGATAATGGCTGCAACCTTAATATTTTCAACACCTTGACAATTGGTATCAAATAAATGATTGTTTTCAAGCAGTCCGGTCATCAATGACAAATGTCCACCTGCAGAACCACCCATAACCACAATTTTATTGATGTCTATATTAAACCGCTTTGCGTTTTGAATCAAAAAAATCAACGCACACCTTGCATCCTCTATGGCTGCAGGAGCCGTTGCATAGTTGGTCATTCTGTATTCAATATTAGCAACTGAAATACCAGCATTAAAAAATGGTGTAAATCCACCCTGACTTTCTTTTACGCCATTTTTCCAACCCCCGCCATGAATATTAATGACAACAGGAGTTGGCTTTGAAGTTGCTGGTTGATAATATAAATCCATTCGACCTTCCCAATCTCCCACCTTCGTGTACACTTCATCGATATTAGCATTGAATCCTTCTGGATAAACAACAGGTTTATATTTTTTTAAGGAGTCGGGAGGTTGAGCAATTAATATTATTGCCGATAAGAACTGTATTGAAAAAATAAATATAAATTTTGATCTAGCGCTTAACATATTAATAACCTGGATTTTGAGGAATTACAATTGTTGTATTAATATCTATTTCTCTTTGTGGAATTGGCAACAATAATTTTTCAGGTGTTACCATATTCTGCAAATCAATCAAAGACAATGGCTGAGGATATTGAGAATAATAGGATGAATACATATTTGAAAAATGATTTTTAATAATCACTATCGGATCTAAAGTTGTAGTTGTTGTTTTAAATCGGATCAAATCAAACCATCTTTGATTTTCAAAAGCGAACTCATACCTGCGTTCATCGGCCATCGCTTTTTCAAAAGTTGCTACTGAATTGATTGTTGAAGTTGTATGTAACGCCAACCCTGTTCTTGCTCTTACCTGATTGATTAATGAAACACTTTCAGGTGTGTAGCCTTGAGCTTCTGCCATCATCAACAACACATCTGCATATCTGATGATAGGCCAGTCGCTCTCACTGTCATCTTCATAAATTACATTGCTGATATGTTTTTTAGGATAATATTTTCCGAAATAATTACCAATGTTGTATTTGCATCTTACATCAATACTGGAATCATATCCACCTTGTGTTTTTCTGAACATTTCTCTAGCTACAAAATTGAGTCCCCTACCGTCACCATTAACAATTAATTGTCCACTTCCACTTGGTGCAAACAAATTCGCAAATGGTGAACCCAATCCAACTTTACCTGACTTATATCTAATGGCAAATAAGATTTCGGAATTCATTTCATTTGTTGTAGAGAACACATCACTATAAGTAGATTGAAGACTGTAACCGCTATTGTTGATTATATCTTGTAACAATACCATTGCCTCAGCCTTTCTGTTTAAGGTAAGGTAAACTTTAGCCAATAAAGCTTTTGCTGTCCAAACATTTGCTCTACCATAATCGTTCACATTTATTGAAGCATAAGTTAAAGACGATCCATTGTCTATAGTATTTTGTAAATCCGCAATAATGAGTTGATACATTTCGTCAACAGAACTACGGTTGATGAATTTTGATTCTGCAGGTGATAGTGGCGTATGAATCAAAAACACGCCATTGAACAATCTTACCAAATTAAAATAATGGTAAGCCCTGATAAAAGATGCCTCAGCAGACATTCTTTTTTGATCAGCCAATGTTACAGGTATATGTGCTGAATCATAGGTTATGGTTCCGGTTTCAGGATGATAATTAACAGCTAGATTGTACAGTACTTTATTTACATTATAAATGTTATAGTAATTGCTTAACCAGTAATCGTATATGCCTGAGTGTGAGGTTGCCGGCATAAACATATCCAAATCGCTGAATTCACGATTATCTGAGCTGCCACTTGAAGGACTTCCCATTAAAGTGTTGTCGCTTCTTATTTCAGTTACTTGCCACTCAAAGTACAACGGCTTTTGCATACCATTATAACATCCTGTCAAAGCTTTATTTACTTCATCTGCGTTTTGGTAAAACGCCTGATCATATAAATTTGAAAGTGGATATACATCGATTACTTTATTACAACCTGTAGTTACAAAAATTAATGCAATAAGATATAAACTATATTTTTTCATATTCAGATAATTAAATTTGATTTATTAAAAGTTAACGTCAACACCAATTACAAATGTTTGTGGAATAGGGAAAGCGCCACGTTGATAGCCTGTAATCAATGATGATGAATATGGGCCAGAAGATATTCTAGCTTCAGGATTGATTCCTCTGTAACCTTTAGCGGTGTGATAAAATAAATTCTGTGCAGAGAAATAAACCCTTAAACCATTTAATTTAAGTTTTGAGATTTTTGCTTCTGTAAATTTATATCCAATATTAACTTCTCTTAACGCATAGTAAGAAGCATCTTCCACAACGTAATCAGTCAGCAACCAATTGAAAGACGCTTTGTTATAAGTGGGTGTTTTACCATCGCCTGGGAACATGGGAGAAATCCATCTGTTTTCATTATAGTTTACCACTAGTTTTTTAACATCATCATAGTTAGGATCACCGTTGATTAAAGATCCACCTTGAACACCTTGGAATGTCAATGAAATATCAAATTGTTTGTACGTAATGGTATGTGTCATGCCCCAAGAAAAATCAGGATAAGGAGAACCGATTATCGTTCTGTCTTTTGTATCAATTACATTATCGCCATTTAAATCCACCAATTTCAATTGACCTGCAACAAATGCATTCGACAATGGACTGCTCAAACCACCTGCAACAGCAGCATCAATTTCGGCCTGAGACAACCAAATGCCATCCGTTTTATATCCATAGAATTGAATTAATGGATTACCCACTTTATTCAAATACAATTCATTTCTTTCGCCTTCATTTAATAAAAAAGCTTCCTGACCTAACTCTTTAATTTCATTTCGAGTATGAGAAAAATTAGCGGAAGTTGTCCATTTGAAATTGCGTTTGGTTAGATTGATGGTATTCAATTGCAATTCAAGACCATTATTTTTTAAGCTTCCGATATTGTTCCAACTTGCCGGTACACCAGAATAAGCGACAGCTGATTGTTGTAACAAAAGTTTATCTGTAGTTGAAATATAATAATCTACTGACAGACCAACTTTACCTTTGAATACAGAGAGATCCATACCAAAGTTTGCTTGATATGTAGATTCCCAGGTAATGTCTTTGTTAGACCTGATGGTTGGCGAAGTGGATTGGCCAGGATTAACTATTCCTGTACCGGTTCCAAAAGCATAGTTAGTTGGATATAACAAATCAAGGAAACCAAAATTTAGAATTCTGTTATTTCCTGAAACACCATAACTCGCTCTCCATTTTAATTTCGAAATCCAGTTTACATTTTTCATGAATTTCTCTTTGTCCATTATCCAACCTAAAGACACAGATGGGAAAGTTCCCCATTTGTTTCCTGGTCCGAAATAAGAACTACCATCCGTTCTGAAACTAGCAGACAATAAATATTTGTTTTTGTAATTGTAGTTTACCCTTCCCAAATAAGAAAGCAATCCGATTTTGTTTTTAGTTGAAAACGTTCCAGATTTATCAATGATGCTGGCATTGTTTAATGTACGAATGTTATCATTTGGAAAATCCAACCCTACAGCCTGATCATTTCTTGTTTTGGTAACCTGAGAAGTAAAACCAACAACCGCATTGATGGTATGGTCTTTATAAATTTTATTGTAGGTTAAAGTTTGTTCTGCTAATAAATCAACAAAAGAATTATTATTGAAAACGCCTCTGCTTACCAATCCGTCGGCTTCTGCATTTCTGTTAGACCAGGTCAAACCATTGTTGTTGTTAACATACATAGTAGCCAATGATTTAAAATCAAGGCCTTTTGACAATTTCACTGTAAGATCAGCAGAAGTTTGTAAGCGATACTCTTCTGTGTTAATAGAAGTATTATTTAAGATTGAAACAGGAGAATTGGTACTAGAGTTGAATGCGTCCGTGTTAGCACCTGGATCCCAGAAACTGCCATCAGGCATATAACCTGTATAATTTAAATTATTGAAATGGCGAGGTTGAGCATAACTTCCTATTTGTAAATTAGACCATTGTGGATTTTGATAAACAAGATCTAGTGTTGCCTGCGTATGGGTTACAGGCATAAAGCTTGCATACCTAACAAAAGTGGTGTAGTTAATGGAAGGAGATTCTTTTCGAGAATAAGACGGATTAAGATTGACAGATAGTTTTACTTTTTTAGAAAGGTTGACATCTATTTTAGTTCTGAAATTAAAACGCTCAAATTCGCTATTGCGCATCAAACCCTGATCTTTTTGATAACCACCTGATACATAATATTTGATATCCGATTTACCACCTGAAGCAGTTAGATTGATATTTTGAAAAAGCCCTGTACGTAAAGCCTCAGACTGCCAATCAGTACCTCTGCCTCCACGGATTTCGTTTTCAATGATATAACCGGTTCTGTCGTTATTTGCTGCTATGTTCTGACCCACAGGAGTAGGAACACTCGGATCCATTGATTTCAATGAAGCTTCATAAAAAAGGTTGTTCAAATATTCTGTGGTAGAAAACACATCATATCTCTTGTAATCTTGCTTTGCCCCAACAGAATATTTGAAAACGTATTTTGGTTTTTCGGATTTGCCAGTTTTGGTAGTGATTAAAATAACTCCACTTGCACCTCTAGAACCATAGATGGCCGCAGAAGCAGCATCTTTAAGCACTTCTACAGATTCGACATCAGCCATGTTTACAAAAGCCAATCCATCAGGTACAGGTTGCCCGTCTACGACAACAAGTGGGCTTGCGCCTGCATAAACAGAACTGATACCTCTTACCGTTACCTTTGGAGGTGCACCAGCCTCAGAAGAAACATTTTCAACTTGAACACCCGCTATCTTACCTTGTAAAGCCTGGTCAAGTCGAGACACAGGTGCTTCATCTAATTTCTCATCTTTAAATTTGCTAATGGCTCCTGTTACATCAGATCTTCTTTGAGTACCATAACCAATAACAACAATTTCAGCATTATCTGTAGAAGCCGGCAACATGGCAACAATAATGGTATCTGTAGTTTTATCTACTATTGCAGTTTGAGTGGCATAACCGATACTCGAAAAAATCAAAACAGATTTTGATGATTTCAAACTGACTTTGAAAGAACCATCACTTTTTGTAGCTGCACCGGTTTTGGATTTATCAATCAATATATTAACCCCTTCCAGAGGTTGTTTGGTGTTTTTATCAATCACTTTACCCACAACTTCTCTTTTCTGTGCATGAGAAAGGCTGATAAACAAACAGGATAACAATAACGCACAAACGATTTTTTTCATTTTTATTTCCTTTAGTCGATTAATGTAGTTAGATGATAAATAGTAGTGGGTGATTTTTTTTCACCAAGAATACTTTTGATGGCAACATTACAATCTTTACAATTGTATTTATAAAACCCTTGAGCTAGCAATGGAGTCGCATTATCTTCAAATTCAAATGGTTTGATTTGCTGACCAAACCATTCTTTTTCTTTAGCCAGATATGGCTTCATCACTTCGAATGTTTTCTTTATTGATCTTCCTGAAGCAGAAGTATAATTCCAGAAATCTTGATTCATTACAGTTGCCATATTCGCTACATTAAAGAGCGGCTCTAACATGAAAGCCATATAATGTAATGAAATGGTTCTCTCCATTTCTGCAGGGAAAAAACCAGTTGTATCCATTTGTAATTCCAATCGTGATTTCAGACTACTCAATGTATTAAGTGCGATTTCGTTATTATCGGTAAATAAAGCGAATGATAATTTTTGTTCATCGTACCAAACGCCATGATTATTTTTTGCTTTGAATTCTTCAATTCCATTTTTACTGGTCATTAACCATTGTAAAAAATCATTGAACCATTTCTCCATTCCTTTCTGATCTTTTGCATGCCAACTTTTAGAATCTGCAATCAAGCCTACAGCATCAACAACGCTCGTAAGAATTCTGCTTTCAATAATCCCTATTCCTCTTCCATCATTTTTACCTTTTACAGCTTGTGCAAAATTTAGATGAGGATTCATTTTAGTATCAGGATTCAAAAACCATGTTTGTAAAATCTGGGCTGCTTTTTCAGCATATTTATTATCATCAGAAAAATAGTAGGCCAATGCCAGCACTTCTACATCTCTTGACATCCAGATCATGTTAGATTTATCCTTATAATCATCAACTTCTGGATTGATTTGTCCATCTTTTCTGATATAGGGAAGTCCATCAGACTTTGAAGGGTCTGGCCAGAAATAAATTGCCAAACTCATATAATCATGCATGTCACCGCTCGGAGGCGTTTGTTTTTTTTCCATTACCGAGGTAGGCACTTTACTTAATAAGGCGTCGGCATCTTTAACCAACTTATTAAAAGCAGGAATAAGATTTTGATTACCGGATTTTAATTTTGCTTTGTTAATTACAAGTGCATTTCTATCCTTCACAAAGACTTTTAAATCTTTATTTTGTCCAAAGGAAACCGTAATACAACAAAGAATTATCTGTAACAAAATCAGTTTGCGAAGTATCATATTTTTTATTTTATTACTGATATCAATTTACTAATTGTACTTTTCTTGCCTCTGAAAGCAACGATATAATATGCAGACGCAAGTTTACTGATATCAAGTTGAGTAGCAGTAAATCCTTTCACAACGAAAATATCTTTTTTACCCAGGTATCTGCCTTGTTGATCGTAAAGTATCACAGCACCTAAATCTGGGGCAGGCGAATAAATCTTAATCATTATCTGACCGTTACCGTTATGATAAGCATTAATAGTTTGTAAAGAACTATCCTGAGGATACACGGTTAATTTTCCATCTACATATGTAAATGAATAATTGTCAGATGCAGCTCCATTTGGAGATATTGTATAAATACCAGGTGATGAATTAACAGTGGCATTAGTGTTTACGCTTACTGGATTACTAAGCACAGATTCAGTTTCATTATAAACAAAACCTGTATAAATAAATCTGAACTCAGGATTAGGATTACCCTGAAGCTTTACTGTATCCACAACAGTAATGTTTAAAGGCGCTTTATTTACAATTATAGTGATCGTAACATCTGCCGCAGGTAAATAACCACCATCTCCTGCCTGAGAAGCAGTTACAGTTGCAGTTCCAGCACCCGTAATATGAATCATATTGCCAGCAGAAATGCTGACTACATTATTGTTGCTGCTTGTCAATACAACAGGAACTGTAGGGTTATCGCTACTTGCATTGGCATTAAAATCAGCATCACCATAAGTTACGGCTGGAATTGAATTAAATGTAATTACAGGTGTAATTCGACCTACTACACTGAGTATCCCATCAACAAAATTGATGTTATAGTTTTCAGCTGTTGCTGCTGAAGGAGTAATCGGATATGTTCCTGAAAGAGAAGCTATGGTAGCTGTTGTTGTTAATGCAACGGGTGTTTGTAAAACAGATTCAGTTTCACCATTTACAAATCCTGTATACGTTGCCGTTAGTACAGGATTGGCAGCGCCTTCAAATTTTGTTTTATTATCTGCAGTAATCGTTAATGGTGCTTTATTAACAACAAGTTGTTGTGTTTCATTGGCAGCCAAATAATTACCGTCAGTAGCTTGAGAGGCATTGATATCAGTTGTTCCCACACCTACAATATGTATGATTCCTGTAGATGATATTGTAGCAACAGCAGGATTTGAGCTTGTATACACTACTGGTTGTGTTGTATTTAAGCTGGTAACACCAGAACTAAAATCAGCATCACCATAAGTCTTAGGCGCAATAGCATTAAATGCAAATGGTGTCATTAAAGGTTGAGACCCAACTCCAAAACTACCTGGAGTGCTTGCTGTAGCATCAGCACTATTTAAAGAATTATCTCCAGTTCCAAATGGAACACCCCATGCCGTTCCTGAATTTTGAATAACACCTAAACGGGAATTTGCTTGTGTTGAAAACAATGAACCTTCCAATGATTGATTCCATTTGATATTCACACCAAAATCTCCAGTTCCCGAAATCCTGCCCACTTTCCAAACAGCATTTACAAGTGGCAACAATTCTGAAGCACTAAGTAATGTGCCTGTTACAGAGCCATTGGAAGTTATCCCTTCAAACACAACAGCTGAAAACGATGAAATTGCTGTAGGTGAAATCGTGATCGGTAAATAATTTGCAGGGCTACCAATTGGGAATAACGTACTTGAACTAATCAAATCAATTCTTAGTACACCCGTTGATGTTGAATTGGAAACAGTAGCAATATATTTTGAATTGCTAAATGGAGCACCGCCAACTGGTTTGCCATTTCTTATTCTTACAGTATCTGTTGCTCTTATAGTTAATACGCCAGCATTAACTGTCAATACACTATCAATCCAAATCGTTCTGTTAGTAGTAACTGCTGCATTGAAAGTTACATTTCTAACTGAACCCAAAGCTATATTACTAAAAGGCTGAGTGGTTGGTGCATCATAAATAAAATCAGTTGCAGTTGTGATAGATAATACTGCCATACCACCTATGCTTCCATCAATACCGTTTATATTGGCAGTTCTTAAAACAGGTATGGCACCAGAAACAGCAATACTGGTCGGAACTGCTGTTAACGGATTTGAAATGGTAATTGTACTTGAAGTACTGCTAGTTCCAATAATGAAACTATTTGCAGGAATACCTGTTCCTGTTACCAATAAACCATAATAGACACCAGCGTTATTTACTGTTGAATTGTAAACTGTTGGATCTAATGTAATTACAGATCCACCAATTGTACCTGCTGTTACAGTAGTTGTTACCGTAGTCGCAGCTTTAGTTTGAAGCGTGCCCGTACCAGAAAGGGATTTTGTAGTAAAATTAATTTTCCCATTTATAAGTGAGTTACTGGTACCATTTAAAACAAGATTGGCATTCAAAGTAACATCAGCTGCAGCTCCAACAGATAATGAACCTAAGGTCTGGAATGTACCTGTTCCTCCAATTGATTGCTGCGTAATTCCTTTCATTAATAAATTGGATGATGTAAAACCTGCTACAGCACCAAAAGTTCCATTATTTATAATATTACCTGAAATAGGAGTACCACCTGAACCTTTTATATAAAAAGTTGAACCAGCATCAATAGTAAGATTATCTACATTATAGAAAAATTCTCCTATTACAGTTTGATTATTCCCGATCTCAAGGTTTGAAAATCTTTTGGCAGAAAATAAATTAGAGGAAGTAACTGCCGCGCTTGGTATTGCAGTTTCAATTCTAAATGTACTGCCTGATTTAAAGTCTACAGGCATATAAGTAGATGAAGTTGTAAAAGGACTATTGCCACCTATATAAGTCAATTTTGAGCCACTATTAAATACCACTGCATTAGGAACACCTGAAGTAGACCCAAATGAATAATAAGTAATTTCTGTATTTGCTTTGCACAATGAACCATTTTCAAAAATCAATGAACCGCCTGCAATAGGATTTGATGCCGTGATACGAGAAGCACCTCTGTTTAAAAACAATGTGCCAAATACTCTTCCTGTAGCGTTGGCTGTCAACAACATATTATTACCTGATGTTGTTGACACTGAATCTGCAACACCTAATGTTAATGCACAACCGGAGTTGACTACTAAATCATCACCAGCAGTTGCGTCACCATTTACTGTAATAGTTCCGGTACCCGAAGTGGCTCTGAGGATGGTAAGATTAGCGCCATTTCTTAACACAAGTTGACCGAATGCAGTACTTGTACATGTAGCTGTAACTGGCCCTGTAGTTGGAGTTGCACCACCAACATTCGATCCGTCTACAATTAATATATCAGTGGGGTCAGCAGTTGCTCTGTTGGTACCTGAGCCATTTAATGCCGTATTCCATCTCGGACTTGAAGATGAATTGGATGTAAAACTCACAGCGCTTGTTGCACCCGTTCCGCCAATCCAGTAATAGGTTGTTTGTGACTTACACAACATACTCATTATTGCAGCAAAGCAAATAAGTAAAGATTTTTTCATTGATATTTATTTTTGACAGATGATGTTAATGTTTTAATCAAAATGATTAAAAGAAGAAAATTTGATTATTACAAAACAAAGTCTTCTCGCATGGGATTGAACATATCTACTAATACACCTTTTGCAAGACAAACCACTCCATGAATTAAATTGGAATGTACATAAAATACATCGCCTGCGTTTAGTATTTTTTTCACTCCGTCTATTTCAACTTGAAATTGACCACTTTCAATTAAAGACATTTGAATATGCGGATGTTGATGCAATGCTCCGATCCCTCCGGTTTCAAAAGCAACACGAACCATCATCATGTTTTTATCGTAACACAAAATTTTTCTTGAAACACCTTCAGCCATTTGTTGCCATTCGATTCCCGAACTGTCTGTAAAAGGCAAAGTTGAAATTTCGATTGTTTCCATCGTTGACATAAAAATTGATTTTATTGATTATTGTAGTTTAATATTATTGAATGTTACATAATAAGGGCCCGACCATTTCATATCCATTCCATTGATACTAATGGTGTGTTGGTGATCAGGATTATTATCATCATTACATTGTATAATTAAAATATCACCTTCTTTGGTTTTTATTTTCATTGCAGTAAATGAAGGATTGTCCTCCATTTTTTCAATAGCAATTACTGAAGATTTAGAATTCACTGCAATTTCTGTAATGGGATTAAAGCTACCATGAGGCTCAATGACATTTACAAAAGTTTGATTTTTATTCTTGGCTCGAAGTATATAAGACGGATCTCTTCTTAAATTAAAATTCGAATCTTTAGCACCTATTCTTGTAAAAAATACCTGCATAGAATCAGTAGACAAAGTTGATATCGTGTAAAACGTTTTGTGATTTAAATAAGTAAACTGAGTAAACGGCGCAACTTTTTCAGTAGCTCCCTCTACCCATAAATGCTGGTAACCGTTACTGTTACCCAATGAATTCAAATTAGAATTATAATGATATTTGAAACTTGTACTCATCACTGTGCCTAAGAAGTTAAAAGGCAAATCATATTGGTGAACCGAATCAGATTGCGTTTTAAAAATATCAGCAACAATTGTTTTCTCAGTTCCCGGGATGGTAATCATATAAACCGTTCTGAATAATTTCACATGGCTATATGCATGATCATCCATAGCAGCCATTACCTTCAAATTTTTTCCGTTGACGTTGCCGTACATTTTATTGGCATGATTAAGCTCGCTAATTTTCTCAGTACCGTTGTAATGACTTTTTTCATCAACAGTAATGGTATTGTGTGCAATAGTCTGTTGAGCGTAACTGTTAGTTTCTGGGAGATATCTTCCGCCCCATTTTTGTTCAATGTTGATATAACGCACAGCACCATAATCCTGTAGAACTTCATTGCCTTTGTCATAGTACTGAATGTTTAGTTTATCATAATGACCATGAGATAAACCATGCGAACTGTATTTATAAATCAAAGTAGATAAGTTATTTGCGCTTCCGGCTCGCAATACAGCCACGCCACCTTTTTTTCCATCAGCACCATCTTTATATTCAGCGGATGTATATGGATAAAATATTTTTTTTGTTTTCAGTTTGTTTAATGCGGCACTGATATCAGCTCCACCTTTACAAAGCACTACCCTATTTTGTGCTTTACAAACCGGCAAATAACTAGAATCATACCCATAAGCCTGCCATGCAAAATCAACTGCATTAACTACTTCATTTGATTGGTATGTTTTATCTTTCAATGCATCATTAAAACTAAAAAACTCTCCGTTGGTGTTTGTCAATTGCAAAGCTACATCAAGTGCTTTTTTCAAAATGCGATTGCGGTATTCAAAAATTTTTAATTCCGGTTTTACATGATTGATGGCATTAGCAAAAAGATAAAAAGGCAATAGCGCATACCTTGTGTAATAAGGACCTTCATTATAATATCCATCCGGAGAAAACAATCCATCAAGGTTGGCAATATAACCAGCCTTACCATCCTTCTCAGTCCCATACAATGCCATTTGTAAATAGTTATCATTGTTGCAAGCAATACCAACAATACCTACACCGGCAGTTGCCCAAACAGCATGGTTGTGAATTAAATTAAACCATTGTTTTTGATCAACCACGAAATAATTTACAATAGGAGCAAATGCTTTTTCTGCAATCGTTTTTTTATCTTCATTAGTGATCTGTTCATTCACAAGATCATAAGCAAGGCCTGCGTAAACTAACCAATTGGCATCATTTAAAGCCTGCCAAAATAATCTCCCAGGAGAAGAGCTTGTAGCCTGAGGATGATTTTTAAGCAAAGGATTTAGCTTTGCATATTTCAATAAAATATTTTTAACGAGATCAGCATATTTCACATTGCCAGTTAATTGATACATCAAACCCGCATTAAACATCAGATTGTATAAAAACTTATGTTGGTCATGTGTATATCCTCCGGCAGGATCTTTAGGATAAGGAACATCCACGTCTGTATTCAAATAAGGATCTACTTCATTTTTTATATTTACAAAAGAAGTATTCAATAATTCATTTGTTTTGAGCTGTTGCGAAACCTCAGTAAATTCTTTTTTTGTAGCAAATGATATAGGGTGCTGCTGACCGTAAACACAATCAGCAATTAGAAAAAATATAATCGTTATTCTTTTCATCAACCCGTAATTGACTTTTGATTAAGATGAATTGTTTAATCCTCGATAAACAGAACACTAAAAATCACCAAAGCTGTTTAAACAATTATTTCCGACAACGATGTAATATTATCGGCATTAAACTAGAATTTCATTTAAGATAGCCTTAATTTTTATTCAATATTTTAGATTCTATTTTAGATTATTTCAACCATTAATTTAAATTAAGTGAACGTTTACGAAAGTATAAGTATGATAACGATGCCGGAAAGGGTGCCGGTAATTTCTAAATTATTATCAAAAACATATCCTAATTTTAGCACCCAATGGAAAGGCAAACAACAATAAAAGACATCGCATTAGCACTTAGATTATCTACTTCTACAGTCAGCAGAGCTTTACGTGACGCACCCGACGTTGGTGAAGAAACGAGAAAAGCGGTAAAAGCACTAGCAGAAGAATTGGATTATCAACCCAATAAACTTGCATTAAGTCTATTAAAAAAACAAACGAACACCATAGGTTTGATTATACCCAATTTGGATTATGTATTGGCTACCATGGTAAAAGGAATTGACGAAGTTGCACTTGAAGCAGGTTACACCGTAATGGTTTGTCAGAGCGATGAAAGCTTTGGGAGAGAAATTGTAAATACAAAAAGACTACTCGATAGTTTAGTAGATGGTTTTATCATTTCTGTTTCTAGTGAAACCTTGATTTTTGATCACATCAAAAAAATTCAACAGAAAAAAAAGCCATTGGTGCTTTTCGACAGAACCATTAATTCTATAACGGCACCAAGAGTGCGACTTGATAATGTTGAAGGAGGAAGAATAGCAACACAACATCTTATTGATCAAGGTTACAAAAAAATTGCACTTCTCGCCGGTCCGGAAAATCTCAATATCAGCAATGAAAGAATGGAAGGTTATTTACAAACTTTAAAACAAAATAAAATTAAAGTTGACAAGAACCTAATTATACATTGCGACTTCAATCAGGAATACGGAAAAATGGCTGCAAAAGAATTGCTCACCATGAAAAACAGACCAGATGCCATTTTTGCCATCAGCGATAGATTGGCGATTGGCGCTTTGTTAGCTATAAAAGAAACAGGTTTAAAAATCCCTAAAGACATAGGTCTAGTTGGCTTCAACAATGACCCAATGACAAAACTCATGACACCCACCATTAGCAGTGTTGAAATGTTTGCATTCGAAATGGGAAAAGCAACCGCGAAAATATTCCTTGAAATGATTCACAGCGAAACAGATATGTCTGATAAAGAAATCATCTTCAAGCCCAAATTATTTGTGAGAGAATCTTCGAGTAGGATTTAATAAAATTCAAAAGTAAAAATTCAAAATTTAAAAGAAAAAAAACAAAAAATGAAAATCATTCATGCAGTTCATCCACAGGACTTCGTTAAGTACAACACAGAACAAATTAGAGAAAGATTTCTTCTTGAGAAATTAGTTCATCATGGACAAATCAATTGCGCCTACACACATTATGATAGAATGATTGTTGGTGCTGCAAAACCAACATCTGGTTCATTAACATTAGGAACTTATGATCAATTAAAAAGCAACTACTTTTTGGAAAGAAGAGAAATGGGCATCATCAATATTGGCGGAGCAGGACAGATAACTGTTGATGGCACAGCATATTCATTAGAGAAATTAGATTGCTTATACATTGGGAAAGGAAAACAAGATGTACAGTTCTCAGGTGCTGAAGCAAAATACATTTTCTTTTCTTGCCCAGCTCATGCAGAATACCCTGTTCAATTGATGAAATCTTCAGATGCTACTCCTGCTGAAATGGGTTCTGCAGAAACAGCTAATCACAGAACCATCAACAAATATGTACATCCAGATGGATTGAAAAGTTGTCAGCTAATGCTTGGCGTTACCAACTTCAAACAAGGAAGCATTTGGAACACCATGCCATCACATCTTCACGACAGAAGAATGGAAGCTTATTTCTATTTTGATCTTCCTGAAAACCAACGCATCATTCACTTCATGGGCGAGCCGCATGAAACAAGACATATGTTCTTAAACAATGAAGAAGCGATTGTATCTCCTTCATGGAGTATTCATAGTGGCGTTGCTACTTCTGCTTATTCTTTCATTTGGGCGATGGCGGGTGAAAACGCTTCATTTGCAGATATGGATGCTGTAAACATTATGAACTTAAAATAATTTTATTACCATGATTAATTTCAGAGTAGATAATAAACTCGCTATTGTTACCGGATGTAATAAAGGTATCGGTATGGAAATTGCTATTGCTTTAGCCGAAAGTGGGGCTGATATTATTGGCGTGAGCAGCAAGATGAAAGAAACTGGTCAGGATATCGCTAACGCAGTTACTGCATTAGGTAGAAAATTCTATGCTTACAATGCTGATTTTACCAACAGAGAATCTTTGTACAGGTTCCTTAGCGATGTTCAAAATGATCATCCTAAAATTGATATCTTAATTAATAACGCTGGGCATATTTTACGTAATCCTGTTGCCGAACATTCTGATGAATTTTGGGACACCATCATTGACATCAATTTGAATGCTCAATTTATCATCACCAGAGAAATCGGTAAGCAGATGATAAAAAACGGTTATGGAAAAATTGTTTTCACCGCTTCATTATTAAGCTTTCAAGGCGGCATAAACGTTCCTGGTTATGCAGCCAGTAAAGGTGCTATCGCTTCATTGATTAAAGCCTTTGCCAATGAGTGGGCCAAATTTGGCATCACCGTTAATGGTATTGCTCCAGGCTATATTGCAACTGATAATACCGCTTTGCTAAGAGCAGATAAAGACAGAAACGCTTCTATACTGGCAAGAATACCAGCAGGCAGATGGGGCGACCCTAAAGACATGGCCGGAGGTTTTGTATTCCTTTCGGCTCCTGCTTCTGATTATGTGAATGGAACTATTTTGACGATAGATGGAGGTTGGATGGGACGGTAGGAGTTTTAAGGAAAATATTTTTAAACAGCCCACAACTTTAAAATGGTGGGCTGTTTTGTTTTTTTGGGAATTTCAAATGATGGATACTTGATGCTTGATACTGGATAGCATTGCCGACTAATTAGCGAGTTTGCTCCCTTGCGAACTTTGCGTGAAACTAAATTTAAGGGAAACTGGATACTAGATTCTGGATAGCATTCCCGACACATTAGCGACTTTGCTTCCTTGCGAGTTTTGCGTGAAACTAAATGCTGGATAAGGGAAACTGGATACTGGACTAGATACTGGATAGTATTTCCCAAACATTATCGACTTTGCTCCTTTGCCTGATTTGCGTGAAAATAAAAATTTGAAACTGAATACTAGATACTGGATTCTGGACAGCATTGCCGATAAATTAGCGACTTTGCTCTTTTGCGAGCGTGAAACTAAATTCTTAAAATCGATTCTGGTAATATTGTTTGGGGTAAAAATTGGGATATGATTTTTACAGTAGAAAGTTTGTATAATAATCAGTTGTAAAAAATCAAGGCATCTTTGTTTAATCATTAAAAAAGAAAGCCCGTCATTTAATGTGACGGGCTTAAAAAAAACTATTTAATAATTTCTATTTTCTTCGTTTCGACCAAATCTCCTCTGTAAATTCTTAGGTAATAAATACCGGAATTAAATCTGCTTACATCGATCACAGACTTCCATCCTGAAGAAATAATTAACTTACCGGTTGCATCGAAGAATTCAATTTTATTTGGCTTATCTCCTACATAATTTAAATTAAAATAACTATTCGCAGGATTTGGCCAGATGCTGATATCCTTGATTGTTTCCACAGCAATCTCAAAAGCTCCTTTGGTATAAACTGGGGTCGTACAAGAAGTAGCTTTCACTGATTTAGAGCTAGAGCTACCCGACCCACATGAATTCGTAGGCGAAACTTTTACAGTTCCTTGAGAAGTACCCGGCTTAACTACCAACGAAATTGTACCTTGACCGGAAATAATTGTCCAGCCTGTAGGAACCACCCAATTATAAGCAGTAGCACCTGCAACTGCTGAGCAACTATATGTGGCATTGATGTTTGTACAGGCAGTTGATGGCCCAACTATAGCCCCACAACTTGCAGTTGGAGCCGTAGTTGAAATCGACTGACATTTATTCAAACTGCTACCACATGCATTAACCGCTTTTACACAAACTGATGTAGAACCGCAAGCGCTGTTTAAACCAATTGAAGCTCCAAAGTTAACTACAATGGCAGTTGTACCTTGTCCTGAAACTATTGTCGCACCTGAAGGAACAGACCATACGTAAGACGTGGCACCTGAAACAGCAGCAATACTATACCCTACTCCTGTTGTATTGCAAACACCAGTTGTATTACCTGTGATGGTGCCTGGTGTAGCAGGCAATGGCGAAATGGTAATTGCAACCGACTTACAAGTAGTCGTTCCGCAAGTACCGCCTTCCGATCTTACAAAATAAGTTGTGTTCACTGCAGGCGTTACAGTTAATGAAGCACCTGAACCTATTGATGATCCGGTTCCACATCCCCCTTTATACCATTTCCATGAAGCGCCTGTTGCTAGTGTACCCTGAACCGCTAGTGTCACTTGACGTCCCGAGCATACTGCATTTCCTGTTGCGTTAGAAGTCACAGCCGTTGGTCCGCAAGCGGCTTGTACCGTAACTTTCACCGAAGCACATGAAGTTGTGTTACAAGTTCCTTCTGCCCTTACATAATAAGTTGTAGTGGCTGTAGGTGTTACTGAGATACTTGCACCCGTTCCTACTAAAGTTCCACCGCAAGAGCCACTGTACCATTTCCAAGAGGCGCCAAAGCCTAATGCGCCACCTATTGCACTCAATGTAACGGATGTTCCAAATGTAACTGTTGTTGAAGATGCAGTAGCAGCCGTTGGTGCTACACTATTTGCATTGATGGTAAGACTAAGCACATTTGAAGTACATCCACTCACAAAAGTATAGCTACCGCTTATGTTATAAGTCTGGCCACTTGTAGCCCATAAATAACTGCCACAAACTGTTATAGAAGTTGTTTTAATCACTCTTGGAGTAATCGTTAGATTTAATATTTCTGTACGACATCCGTTTACTGAAGTGTAACTACCCGACTGCGTGTACACTTGACTGTTAACCGACCAGGTGTAATTGCCACAGGCACTAGCAGTAGTTGTATTAGGAGTACTAGGAGTAATCGTTAGATTTAATATCTCAGAATGACAACCGTTTACTGAGGTGTAACTACCCGACTGCGTGTATACTTGACTATTGACTGACCAAGTGTAACTGCTACAAGCAGATGCTGTTGTTGTGTTAGACGTCCTTGGAGAAATCGTGACATTCAATATCTCTGTATGACAACCGTTTACTGAAGTGTAACTACCTGACTGCGTGTATACTTGACTATTGACTGACCAAGTGTAAGAATCGCAAGCGGAGGCCTCTGTAGTATTTGATGAACTTTGAGTAATTGTTAAATTCAGTATCTCAGTATGACAATTAGATACTGAAGTATAACTACCCGACTGCGTGTATACTTGACTATTGACTGACCAAGTGTAACTGCTACATGCAGATGCTGTTGTTGTGTTAGACGTCCTTGGAGAAATCGTGACATTCAATATCTCTGTATGACAACCGTTTACTGAAGTGTAACTACCTGACTGCGTGTATACTTGACTATTGACTGACCAAGTGTAAGAATCGCAAGCGGAGACAAGTGTAGAATTCGATGAAATTGAACTTATAGTTAGATTTAGTATTTCAGTTTGACAATTAGATACTGAGGTATAACTACCCGACTGCGTGTATATTTGATTGTTGACTGACCAAGTGTAACTGCTACAAGCAGATGCGGTTGTTGTATCAGAAGTACTTGGAGTAATTGTTAGATTTAGTATTTCAGTATGACAACTAGATACTGAAGTGTAGCTACCCGATTGCGTGTATACTTGATTGTTGACTGACCAAGTGTATGAATCACAAGCTGAGACAAGTGTAGAATTCGATGAACTTAGAGTAATAGTAAGATTCAGTATTTCAGTATGACAACTAGATACTGAAGTATAACGTCCGGATTGTGTATATACTTGACTGTCGACAGACCAAGTGTATGAATCGCAAGCGGAGACCACAGTAGTATTCGATGAAATTGGAGTAATAGTTAGATTCAATGTTGCCAGACTATCACAACCAACTGAATTGTTTGTATGATAAGTGTATGTTCCGCTTGTAGTATAAATGTTACCATTCCATGCATAAGAAGTACAAGTAGCAATAGTTTGTGTTGAACTACTAGTCGATTTGATTGTCAAGTTCAATGTGGCCAAACTATCACATTCAACTGCATTATTTGTATGGTAAGTATAAGTTCCGCTAGAAGTGTATGTATTTCCATTCCATGAATAAGATGTGCATGAAGAAATATTTGTTGTTGAACTACTGGTTGTTTTAATTGTCAGATTCAATGTTGCCAAACTATCACAACCAACTGCATTGTTTGTATGGAAAGTATAAGTTCCACTTGAAGAGTAATCAATTCCATTCCAGGAATAGTTACCGCAAGCTGAAACTGTAGAGCTGGATGTGCTTGAACTTTTGATGGTTA
>CALPIT020000009.1 GCA_943323705.2 Streptomyces griseus | reverse complement strand
GGGGGATTCTAGATGCTGGATATTGGATGCTGGATACTTGATGCTGGATACTTGATGCTGGATACTGGATGCTGGATGCTGGATACTGGATACTGGATGCTGGATACTGGATGCTGGATACTGGATGCTGGATACTGGATGCTGGATACTGGATGCTGGATACTGGATGCTGGATGCTGGATACTGGATGCTGGATACTGGATGCTGGATGCTGGATAAGCAGTTTACAACCTATAGGCATTATCCAGTATCCAGTATCCAGTATCTAGTATATAATATCTAACTAGCCCATCACCCAACATTTTCCCCATTTCCTTGTTATAACTAGTATGAGCAAAGTATACAGCATCAAAACCGTTCAATTGTTGAAGATCAGCATGGACGAAGCCTGGGATTTTTTTAGCAGTCCGAAAAACCTTCAAAAAATAACACCTTCACAACTGGGATTTAAGATCATTTCAAAACATCACGGAGAAAAAATGTATCCCGGACAAATCATTGAATATAAGGTAAGTCCGGTTTTAGGTATTCCAATTTACTGGATGACAGAAATTACACAAGTTGAAGATAAAAAGTTTTTCATCGATGAGCAGCGCTTTGGGCCGTATTCACTTTGGCATCACCAGCATCATTTCAGAGAAGTGGATGGTGGTGTTGAAATGACAGATATTGTTCATTATAAATTACCACTAGGATTTTTAGGAGATATCGCACATGCCTTGTTTGTGAAAAAACAATTGAAGGGGATATTTGATTACCGTTATAAGGTAGTGGAAGGGATTTGGAATTAGTAATTAGGTGCAGAACCTCAAAATCCAATTCCTCATTTCCAAATTCCAAATATCTTTAATCAGCTACTACCCCGGCATTCTCGTTATATACTTCTCAATTTGTTTGATTTGATCCACAATTTGAGGTGTTGTAGCTTTAAATGATTTTGCTTTTTTGAAATATTCTTTCGCAGCTCTAAATTCTCTTTTGTTCATCATGATGGAGCATAGTTGTAAATAAGCGGCAGCATTATTTTCACTGTCGGGCAATCCTGATCTGATAGCCTGACGAATATAGGCTTCGCCTTGTTTCATGTCGCCTTTTTGGATACAAAGCATACCTAACTGCAATTTTGTAGGTCCTTCTGCTTGTTGCGTAAGTGATCCACCTAAAGACAATCCTTTTTTCATCAATTTTTCAGCGCCTTCCAAATCTTGATTTACCATTGCCATATTACCCTGAACAGTATAATAAACCGAGCGAATAGGTTTGATTAATAACCCTGGAAACTTAATGGAATCAATTATTTTCTTTGCTTCTTCCATATCTCCAATTTCCATGGCATTTTGTATCAAACGCATAGGCCCCAGTAAAAAATGACCCAAAATGCAAATCACTGCCAATAAATATATAATGAAAGACGGCCAGAAACTAGCTTCGACATTTACATAAATAGCTAATGCCAAAAGCACCAAACCCAGCCAAAGACGAAATCTAATAAAGAGATTTAACCATTTCATATAGAAGTTATTATAATTTTTTTAGAAGTTAGTTTGAAAAACTGATCTGTTGTTCAAGAATATTTCATTGTAAAAATGAGGGGCAAAGATAATGTAAACTTCGGCAGAATAGCATGAATTATCTATCCTAGATTTCAATGAGTGCTTTAAAGAAAAAAGCGTAATCCATTGATTTTATGTTTTTTATGGCAAGTATGGTAATTGAAGAAAGTTCAGTGAGGGTGAAGAAATATCAGTAGAAAAATTTGGTCATGTTGTTGGCGTGGACGTAATATTGCGATATTGCAATATTGCAATATCGAGATTTCGCAATATTATTATGACGGTAGTAATCCTAAATACTTAATAAATCATCTATTCCTTACCCTTTTTAAAGTATTTTTGCTCGCTCAAACAACAAAATTATCATATAAAGTATCTTTTGTTTTTAAGTTCGCCATCATCTTAAACCAACACGATGAAAAAATTTTACGCATCTTTATTTTTGGCCTTTTTTGTTTTCATAAATACAGGTATTGCCAATACAACCAATTGCTCCGCTCAATTTACTTTTACAGTAAGCAACAATACTGTTCAGTTTATTTCTGCAAGTGCCTTTGACTCCTCTCTTATCAATAGTTGGTATTTTGGAGACGGCAGCACAAGTTCAATTGCCAACCCATCTCATACTTTTGCCAATTGTGGTACGTATACAATTTATCACCAAGTAGAGCAGTTCGACAATAATGGAAACCTCATTTGTATGGATAGTACATTTCAAGTGGTAACCATAATTTGTAACACCCCTTGTAGTGCAGTGTCTTCATTTTCTGCGGTGATGGTAAATAACCAAACCAATGTATATGAATTTGTAAACAGTTCAGCAGGAGCACCTAATAGTCCTGTTTTATGTAGCTGGAGTTTTGGCGACGGAATGAACATGACTACCCAAAATATCAGCAATCAAACACATACATACTCCACATCTGGTTTATACAACGTTTGTCTGATTGTAACTTCAGGTACTCCTGGTACAACCAATGTTTGCAGAGACACATTTTGTTTGAATGTACAAGCACAGGTAAATACAACACCATGTAATCTCAACGCCAATTTCACGAGTACAAACGCATCGACCACAAATACAGTTGCTTTCGTGAATGCAAGTACAGGCTTTGCTGCAGGTGATTCAATCAGATGGACTTTTGGTGATGGAACGGTGAGCTACGATTTAAATCCTACACATACATTCTCAGCAGCCGGAACTTATACAGTTTGTTTACGACTTGTAAATAATACATTAGGCGCACCTCCTTGTGTAAGTGAATATTGTCAACAAATTACAATAGCTGGAACAACACCTTGTAATATCTTACCAAATTTCACTTATCAAATTTCACCAAATCAAAATAACTTGGTAGTATTCTCCAATACAAGTGTTGCTCCTACTCCAAATATTGTTACATGGTATTTTGGAGATAGTTCAACAGCTACAGGAAATACAGTTACACATATTTACAATCAACCTGGAACCTATTCGGTTTGTATGCAAGTCACATCTGCAAACGGATGCACTGCAGATTCTTGTGGAACAGTTGTAATAACTGCAACACCTCAACCCTGTAATCTAGTTGCAGGATTTACTTATTCAGCCACATCGGCTGCAAACACATTTGCTTTCTTTAACGCTTCAACTGGTTATGCTGCAGGTGATTCAATCCGATGGAGTTTTGGCGATGGTACTGTTTCTTTTGATAACAATCCTACACATACTTTTGCTAGTTCAGGTAATTATCAGGTTTGTTTATGGCTAAAAAAGAATCCAACTGCTCCAGGTACAGCACCTTGTGCTTCAGAGATTTGTTATAACGTAGTTATAGCTAATCCATGTAATTTGGCACCAAGCTTTATGTATCAAGCCGCTCCTAATCAAAACAATACTTTTGTTTTCACAAATACAACTTTAACGGCTAATGCGCCACAAGTAACCTGGACTTTTGGTGATAGTACAACAGCTACTGGAAATGTTGTTACGCACACTTTTACTGACACGGGAACTTATTGGGTTTGCATGTATGTTGTTGCTAGTAACACCTGTGTTGCCGATACTTGCATGATGATTTCGATTAGCAGCAACCCTCAACCTTGCAACCTTGATGCTAATTTCACATGGCAAACATCACCTCAGAATTCAACAACTGCCGGTAATACAGTTTACTTCTTAAATACAAGTTTGGGATATACTCCGGGTGATATAATCACTTGGTCATTTGGAGATGGGTCAACCTCAAACCAGGCAAATCCTGTTCATACATTTTCAGGATCGGGGCCTTACAATGTGTGCCTTAATGTAGAGCATTTGCTTAATACTCCAGGCGCACCTCCATGTGTAAGTGAAATTTGTCAAGCTGTGTCAATCCCACCAACATTATTAGCTTATCCAAATCCTGCTACCGATGTTGTGAATGTAAATCTTACACTAGATAGCACAACTCAGGTATATGCTTATTTATACAATGCACAAAACATTTTAGTGACTCAAACAATATTTGCTGGTGTTTCAGGAAACAACACGATTACTTTCAACACCTCAAATTTGACACCGGGTTATTATTTCATCAGAATTTATTACAATGGTCAAGTTACCGTTGCCAGATTCTTGAAAATATAATTACAAGATTTTAAATAATAACAACGGCCCGGAATTATTTTCGGGCCGTTTGGTATTTGGATACTTTGTTGTTTTTTTTTGCCACAAAGACACGAAGGCAGGAAGAAACACGAAGATTTTTTTCATTTCAGAAACTTCATTTGTGAAATTTTGTGTCTTGGTGCCTTGGTGGCAAAGATTCAATTCGTGCATTCGTTGTTAAAAAAATAAATAATAAAAAAGTAAAAATAAGTAATAAGAAAGTGGCCATTAGCTTCAAGCAAATACAGAAACATTTTAAATTATCTCTGCGTAAACTCATTTACGCTCCTTCTCCGCGGTAAAAACAATTCGTGCATTCGTGGCTTCCATCAACAAAACGCAATCAACTTCCCCCTTGGGGGATTTAGGGGGCTTCATTCGTGGTTACAAAACTTAACCCAAAAAAATATCAATAAATAAAATTGCATATAATACAAATTCAATTACATTTGTAATAGGTGTTTTTCATAGGTTAGCAACGGCCAGCTCTTTCTAGGGCAGGCCTCCTTTTTAAAACTTCATCATCGGTGTCTTAATATCATGATAGAATAACATCGTCCACTTATTCTCATTTGCCTCAATCCACCACTTAGCCCTCAATTCCATAGCTTTTCTTCCGTCAAAATCATATTTAGCCACAAATTTGCTTTTCATTTGCTGCAATTGCGGGGCCTCATCACCTCCAAAAAATATAGTTTCACCATCTTCTTTTATCCAAAAAACCTGATGAAATGGTGAATGAGCTCCTGATTTTTCGTAAAAAATATAGTCATCTATCAAACCTGTATCTTCTGTAAGTACTACATTATCTGAATGAAACAATATGTCCATCCTTTCTGGCTTGTATGAAGGATTCCCAGGAGTAATGGCGGCATTCATTTCCTCTCGATTCACATAATATTTTGCATTAGGAAAACTTAAAAAATAACGATTCAGCAACTTGTCATATTTACTGATACCTCCAGAATGATCTTTATGAAGATGGGTTAACAACACTTTGGTAACTGATAATGGGTCAATTTCATTGGCAGCAAGTTGCTCATGAAGTTGCAATACATCTTGATTATTGGTAAAGCCAAGTCCGCAATCCAATATGATGACATCTTTTTTTGTAACGACAACAAATGGTTGAATTTCTACTAGTAAACTTCCTCTGGATCTTTGCTGAAGGTCGTCGGTATCTAAATTAAAAGGGACAAATTCTTTGGTTTGGTCTATCGTAAAACTGCCTTCACTAAGAGGGATAATATTCATTATAATTTTAGTTGTTCATTAAAACACAAAACTAATCGAATTGTTGAACACTAATCAAAAGAGATTTGAAACATTTAAGTGGGAAACCTGATTTAAATATGCACCTCATTTTTTAAGAATTGTGCATACCAATTACCGGAAGCTTTAATCGTTCTTTTTTGTGTTTTAAAATCAATATGAATAATTCCAAATCTAGGATGATAGCCTTCGGCCCACTCAAAGTTGTCAGTTAAGGTCCAAATAAAATAACCCTTTACATTTACTCCTTCTTTTTTTGCTTGATACATTTCATGGATATTGTCTTCTAAATATTTCCTTCTTTTTTCATCATTTATGATTCCATTTTCAATATTGTCTTCAAAAGCAGCACCATTCTCTGTAATGATAATTTCTTTTATATTTTTATAGGCATGTAGTCTTTTCAACGAAAGATAAATGGCTCGAGGAAATACTTCCCAATCCATCTGTGTATATGCGGCAACATTTCTCTTACTGGCTTTAATGATTTTAGCATTGATCAGCGGAATAATGGAAGCGTGCTTAACCACCTCCCTTGTATAATTTTGCAACCCAATAAAATCCATTTCAAAGGGAAGCGTTTTCTCGTCATCCGATTTGATGTACTTTTCGATACTACTTAAAAATGGTAAATCTTTTACAGGATATCCCAAGCCTAATAAGGGTTCAATAAAAAGACGATTTAATAACGCATCTACTCTTTTTGTTGCTGCCTCATCTTTTTCATGGAACAATCTAAATGGTTCCAGATGAGAATATGAAAAAGTAGTTCCCACTTTACTTTCTGGTAAAAATGATTTGATGATACGGGCACCAATTGATTGACATAATGATGCATGATGAGCTGCAGCCATAAATTTATCCAGACTTTTAACTCCAGGAGCATGCACACCCAAAAAATAACCAGCACCTGTAAAAACCATGGGTTCGTTTAATACAATCCAGTTTTTTACAGCATATCCAAAATGCTTAACGCATATTTCTGCATATTCAGCAAACCAATAAATAATCTCTCTATTCGACCAGCCGCCTTTCTTCTGAAGTTCTAATGGCAAATCCCAATGGTATAATGTAATCCATGGTTCAATACCTAACTCCACACAATAATCAATCACCCGTTTGTAATAATCTATTCCCTGTTGGTTAATTTGACCACTACCATTGGGCAAAATTCTTGCCCATGAAATTGAAAACCTATAATTAGGTATAGAAAGTTCTTTGATGTGATAAATATCCTCAGGGTATTTATGATAATAATCACAGGCAATATTGGCGTTTTGATTGTTGCGAATTTTTTTATTTTTTTGGGTAAAATCATCCCAAATAGACAAACCTTTTCCGTGCTTTTGAGTGGCACCTTCAATTTGAAATGCAGCAGTAGAAACACCCCAGCTAAAATCATTACCAAAACCCTCTCTTGAAATAAACATAATTTTATCCTTTAGACAATCCTTCTAAAATCTTACCAAAACTTTTCGACTTCAGCTTTTTATAAGAATCTATTTTTTTACCGATTTCAACAACCGGTGCGGTTTTTTTAGATTTATATTTTTTAATAATTTCATCAATAATAACTTCTGTATCATTTGAATAATCAACTGGAATTTGTTGTGACGTATTCACCCATGAAATAATTTTTTCAATATGCTTTAGCTTTAAAGATTTGATTACAGGAACGCCCATTTCTTTCAAAGCTGCAGCATTACATTGTTGTTCATACTGGCCCTTCATGGGAATGACCATCAATTTTTTCTTTAAAAACAAAGCTTCTGCAGGCGTTTCAAATCCAGCTCCACAAAGTATTCCAGTGCACGACAGTAAACTATTGATGAATTGTTCGTTATTGATAGGACGAATATGAATGTTGTTTTTTATACTTTCCTTCTTGGTATGTTTGCTAAACACTTCCCATCTTACTCCTTTTATTTCGCCCAAAACTTTAATGATACGATCATCGCTATAGGCAGGAAGATAAATTGTATAATGCCCTAATTTTTTGGGTTTAGCTTCTCTGATTTGTGTTCTGATTACAGGTGTAAAAATATTGTCATCATATTTTTTAAAATGAAAACCATAAGCCACAGTTACAGGGGCATAATTTTTTAAAACCATTTTACCAATGATATCTGAGTTTTTTGGCTTGGGCGAATTTTTATTGATGACCGCTGCCTGATGACTCAATCCAATACAAGGAATATTATTTGTTTTAGCCGCCCAAGAACTTACGGGTTCAAAATCACTAATCACCAAATCATATTGCTTAATCGGCAGTTGTTGAATTTCTTTGTATAAATTTCGGAGATTGCTTTTCTTATAAGTGTTCAGTAAATCGATACCACCATTTTTTCCAAAAATGAAACTTAACCCTTTAAATTTATACTTCACTTCATATGGCAAACTTACATCTGCCTGAATGCCTGAAATCAAAATATCCAATTCGCCTTTTTTTTGCAAAATTGGAATGATGTCTCTTGCGCGGCTGATATGCCCGTTGCCTGTTCCCTGTATGGCGTATAATATTTTCATTTGTTAATTATTAAGTCAAAATTAAAAAGTCAAAATTATTTGTTCCTCTTATTAGAATTCCTTCTTTTATTTTTTAGTTTTGAATTTTTACTTTTGAATTTGAATATCCTTTACTATAATTATACTTTGAAAAGTATCAACTTTAATGAAATTTTTATCATGATTTCATCAGATTGAATTCCTCAACAAGATTTTCAAATAATTTATTGTTATTTAATTCTTCTTCTTCTTCAAGTATTTCTTTACTGAAAGCTTGCTGATCAAAATGATGTATTTTCCATTCTTCGTTTACATATTCCAGTGAGGTTAGATTTTCAATCCAATCGCCACTATTCAGATACATTATTGAACCATGTTGATTTTCGATTTTTCTCATTTCAGGTTGATGTATATGTCCGCAAACAACGTAATCATATTTATTGCTGATGCCGATTTCCGCAGCAATTTGCTCAAACTGATTGATAAATTTCACTGCCGACTTTACGCCATTTTTAATTTTTTTGGAAAGCGATAATTTTCCTTTGTTGAATATTTTTTCTGAAATAAAATTGGCAAAGCGATTGATCAGAATCAACGTATCATAACCAACTGCGCCTAATTTGGCAAGCCATTTACTATGTTGCATGGTAACATCAAATACATCACCATGAAAGAACCAGGCTTTTTTCCCATTTTCTAAATCAAGAATTACTTTGTTTACAATTTTCAAACCGCCCATTTTAAATCCAACAAATTTTCTCAGCATCTCATCATGATTTCCGGTGATGTAATACACTTTCACACCTTTATTCATCCAGGTCATAAAATGCTTGACAACTTTCATGTGAGATTTTGGCCAGTATCGTTTGCTGAATTGCCAAATGTCTATAATGTCGCCATTCAAAATCAATACTTTTGGCTTTACTGATTTTAAATAATGGAACAATTCCTTAGCATGACATCCATAGGTTCCGAGATGAATATCCGAAAGCACAAGTATGTCAATCTTTCTTTTTTTAAATTTATCCATTAATGGATTTATGAAACTTTAATGAAGATTGAAACGGATTGAATAGGGCAAATGCAATTTCAATTTTAGTCAAAAAAAAGCGATGGCTGATCCTTTTGATTAATTTCATTTTTGCTGTTTTTCAAAGTAAGACAAAGCACATGAACAAATTTTGAACAAAAGGTTACGCTAATGTTAAGCATTTATATAAATAGAAAAAGGGCCGCTTGAACAGCGACCCTTTTTTCTTACTAACTATATTTAAACCAAGAGAACGATTATTTCTGAACCACCATTTTAATAGTATTGGTAACGTTTCCAACAGTATATCTTACTGTGTAGATTCCGTTATTCAAATTGCTATTGTTGATGTTTTGTGAAATCAAACCATTGTTATTTTGAGCAGTTAAATTAGAAACCAAACGACCATTCATATCAAAGATTTGAATAGAAGCAGTTGCTCTTGAAGTAACACCAGTCTCAATTCTTACAGTGAAGATACCATTGTTAGGGTTTGGATAAACCTGAGCTTTGATACCTTCAGTTGTATTTGTAGCTTTTGAATAAACTGGAGCACCTGCAAAACACACTTTAGCAACGTTAGTCAACTTAGCACCTTTGTTGTTTCCAACACCACAAGCTGAAGTATAACGTACTCTGATGCTATCAGTTGAAGCAGCACCCGCATTGCTAGTGTAGATAACTTTGATGATTCTTGAGCTCAATGAACCTGAATCCAAAGTACCTGAAGTGGCAACTGCAGAACCTGTTGGTAATGACCACTGATATCCTGTTGCAGCAGCATTGGTTGCAGTTCCAGCTGGTAAAGTTGGAGCCGTATAACGGTAAACCCTTGCACCACAAACATCAGATACTAAAGTAACAGTGATTGAAGCTGGAATAGCTGGAGGATTTGTAGAAGAAGCAACGTTAGTTAATGCTGCAGCTTTGTAAAGACCAAATCCGCAACCTGAAGTGTAACGACATTTAACAGAATCACCTACTGCTTTTGCAGCTGTGTTTGTATAATAACCAGTTACTACTCTTGTAGATGTGCTACCAGAATCAGCAACGAAAGCAGCACCTAAATTTCCTGTGAATGACCACTCCCAACCTGTTGCAGCACCATTTGCAGCAGTTCCAATTGGAAGTGTTATTGGAGCAGCATAGCGATAGCGTGGTTGACCGCAGTTTGTAGTTCCTAAAGAAGTAATAGTAATAGTAGATGGAGCAGCAGGAGCTTTCAAAATAACATTTGTTAATTTCAAAGCTTTATTAGCAGATGTTCCACAAACTGAAGTATAACGCACTCTAATGCTATCAGTTAAAACAGCAGTCTCATTATTTGTGTAAATCACTCTGATAAATCTTGCACCAGCTCCACTCAATACACCTGAATCCAATGAACCTGATAATGCAACTGCAGATCCTGTTGGTAAAGACCACTGATAACCAGTAGCAGCACCAGCTGTTGAAGAAGCAATTGGTAATACTGGAGCTTCATAACGGTATACTCGTGCACCACAAATGTTGCTAACTAAAGTAGCAGTGATTTTTGCCGGAAGAGCAGGAGGATTCAACGCAGTGATAGCCAATTTAAGTGCTTTATAAGGTGAATTAGCACAATTTGCAGTGTAACGAACTCTGATACTATCGTTAGCACCAGCAATTGCATTACTGCTATATATAACTCTGATAAATCTTGCATTAGCACCACTCAATACACCAGAATCCAATGTACCTGAAGTTGCTAATGAAGAACCTGTAGGCAATTGCCAATCGTATCCTGTGAAACCTACTGGTAATGCAGGAGCTGAATAACGATAAACTCTAGCACCGCAAACATTACTAACAACAGCAGTTGAAGTAACAGTAGTAGGTGCAGTTGGTACGATAGTTTTGATAGCTAAAGATTTTACAGCAGATGTTTTACAATCTGAGGTAGCAATAACTTTTAATGAATCTCCGGCAACAAAAGCAAATCCAGCTAAGAATTTCAACTTAATTGAATTAGTACCTTGACCAGAAACGATAGAAGTATTTGCAGGTATAGTCCATACATAATTTACAGCACCTGCAACAGGAGCAATGAAATAAGTTAGTGATGTATCAACTCCAACTATAGTACATACATTAGTTGTAAATCCTGTTGGAACAGTGATAGAACCAGGAGTTCCTAAAGTAACTTTAGTGATTGCTTTAGTTGCAGCAACTGATGAATTACCACAATCATTTTTACCTACAACAGTGATTGTACCTGTAGTGAAAGTTGTAGCAAATGTTACTGTAATTGTTCTTGTACCTTGACCTGCAGTAATTGTAACTCCAGTAGGAACAGACCAAAAATAGTTAGATGCATTAGCAATAGCAGGAATGCTATACACTTGACCAGTCAAAACACAATTGAAGATGTTAGATACACCTGACATTGTACCAGGAGCATTAACTTCATCACATGGAGCTAATAAACCATTGAAAGCAGCATCAGTAAATGCAGCATTCAAAGTAGCCAAACCACTTGTAGCTGGACGATAATCAGGAGCAGTGAAATTGTATGGAGTTACCAATACATTTGCAGTTGTTGCCAAAGAATCGTTTTTGAAAAGACCAGTACCACTACCGAAAATAGAATCACGAATCGCAGCAGTCGTTCCTGGTTCTGTTGCAAAAGTACAGCCAGCTATCAAATTGTTTTTAAACTTAGTCGCTCCTGATTGTAAATTAGCACGAACAGGTGTACCATCCATGAACACTCCATAAGGATAGTCCATCAAAATGGAATTAAACAATCTCAATCCTGTATTTCTACGGATACGAGCACCTCTTCTGAATTTAAATGTAGAAGCCCATGAGTTGTTAGCTAAAACCGTACCTCTGAATGGCCCGATTTCAGTCACATTAGAGAATAAAGCCCTTGTTTGAGGCTGATTAGTAGAACCCGTAGCATCATTATCTGATTCAAATCCTTCTGAAGTTGAACCTGAAGACTGATCTGATATCTGTGGATCACGAACGGCTAAACAGAATTGAACAGATCCGTTGAAACCATTATCGGTATCCCAGTTGTCATCCAAGCATCTGTAAGCTACAAGGTGAGCACAATTTACAGTACCTCCAAACCATTCGAAAGCATCATCATTGATGAAAGAAGTTTGTACATAATCAATTGTAGTACCACGACCAACAGCGCCCATAGTCAAACCATTGATTTCTTTATCAGTATCGAAAACGTATCCACCGAATTCGATACGTACATATTTTAATGTACCTGAGTTGTCATTATCATTTGGAGATGCACCACCACCAAATTCTGTATTACTTGATACAGCAATTCCTTCGATATTAGATACACCACCTACAGTATTGAGAGATGCTCTACCTAATAAAATTACACCTCCCCAATCGCCTTTTGCTCTTGCAGCGGAGTCTTTACTTGAAGTAAATACGATAGGTTGATTAACAGTACCAATAGCATTTAATTTACCACCTTTAGTGATAATCAATGAAGAGTTAGCAACATCTGCATTGCCTCTGATTATTGTTCCTGGTTGAATTGTTAGTGTAACTCCATTTGCTACATAAACCAAACCAGATAATAAATACGTGTTTGAAGAAGTCCAAGTTGTATTAGAAGTAATAGTTCCGCTAACCGTTACCGTTGGTGTTGGATAACCCGTGTTGTTTGGATCCCAGTTGGTCCAACCTTCAGTCCACATTACAGATGGAGCCGGAGCAAATGCACCACGATAAGTTACTTCTTTAATGAAAGAAGCAGCTGTTACAACAATAGTACGACCATTGAAAGCAGCATCTGTAAAGTTTACATTAGACAAAGCCAATGAACCAGAAGCCGGACGATAATCTGGAGCTAAAAAATCATAAGGAGTAGTCAATATTCCTGATGTAGAAACTGATGAGTCATTATCAAATCTTAATGCATTAAACAAAGAATCTTTTACAGTTGCATATCCTGTTGTTGTTGGATCTACAGCCTGAATGTTACCTGCAACGATATTGTTTTTGAAAACAGTTACACCAGATTGTAAATTAGCACGACAAGGAGCACCATCAATAAATACGCCAAATGGAGCATCCATCAAAATACTGTTCAAAATTTTAATACCTGAATTTCTACGTAAACGAGCACCTCTTCTGAATTTGAAAGTAGAACCATATGGATTGATAACAGTTCCTCTGAAAGCTGAGATATCAGTAACGTTACTAAACACACAAGTTGTTTGAGGTGTATTAGTTGAACCTGTTGCATCATTATCTGATTCAAAGCCTTCTGAAGTTGAACCTGATGATTGATCAGAAATATCTGCATCACGAACAGCTAAACAAAATTGAACTGAACCAGAATATCCATTATCAGTATCAAAATTATCATCCAAACATTTGTAAGCTACAAGGTGACTTGCATTTACAGTTCCACCAAACCATTCGAAAGCATCATCATTGATGAAAGAACATTGTACATAGTCAATAACTGTATTTCTACCAACAGCTCCTAAAGTCAAACCATTGATTTCTTTATCAGTATCAAAAATGTATCCACCGTATTCAATACGTACATATTTTAAGTTACCTGAATTGTCATTGTCATCAGGTGTAGTAAGGCCACCATATTCAGTATCAGTTGAAACTGCAATACCTTCAATGTTACCTTTACCACCTACAAGATTCACAGTAGATCTTCCCAAGATAATCAAACCACCCCAGTCACCTTTAACTCTAGAACCAGTGTCTTTACTTGAAGTAAATACAATCGGACTTGTAGAAGTACCAACTGCATTGATTTTTGCACCTTTGGTAATGATCAAAGATGAATTGGCAACAGTTGCATCACCAAGGATAACAGTTCCTGGTTGGATGGTTAATGTTGCACCTTTTACATACACCAAACCTGAAATTAAGTAAGTGTTGCCACTTGTCCAGGTAGTGTTTGTTGTGATGTTACCCGTTACAGTAACAGTAGCAGCAGGATACACGGTTGTTTGTGGATCCCAATTTGTCCAACCTTCTGTCCAAGGAGAAGCTGGAGCAGGAGCAAAAGCGCCCCTGTAGTTAACCACCTCAAAAAAGGGGTTTTGCGCATTGATTGTAACTGCAACAATCAACAAAGCAAGGAGTGATAAAATTTTTTTCATAATTATTTACGCCGGTTTTAAAATTGGCAGCGCAAAGATTAGATTCGTATGTTATGCAAATGAGAGCGAATTATTAAGGAAAGGTTATGTAAATGTTAAGGAAAAATGATGTCGTTTTACTTAACACTAGAATAAGGTTGTCATTTCAAATAAATGTAAAAAAACAACCCGCTGCGCAACCTCTAGTTCCCCTCTGTTCTCTGCGGTAAATAAAAAAATGCCCCAATAAATTGAGGCATTTTCTCGCTTCATTAAACCTATTTTATTAAAACTTGTACGTAAATACAAATGAAATCACTCTACCGAAATTCAATGTAGATCTTGTCAAATCAACACCTTTGTCGAATTTTTTGTTGTCATTGGAATCTTCAAAGAAGAATAATTTTTGAGCTAACAAGTCTCTTACATTCAGCTTCAAATCGATGTTTTTATCGGGGAATGATTTTGTGATTTGAAAATCCAATTGAGTTCTACCGTTTTCCCAAAGATTTGGCTCAATTAATGTACCATTTTGTAATGCATCTCCATTGCTGGCTAAGAAAATACGCTGACCATATCTGTTAACAGAAAGCGTTGAGGTGATATTTTGTTTTTCATCGTTATAAGTAATACCAGCGTTGATCACATAAGGTGATTGACCTTGCATAACACGACCTTTTTTGTAATAAAAATTAGTAGAATCTGTAACTTGTAAATTTACTTTAGACTGTATCAAGGTTACGTTTCCAAACATAGTAAGTTTGTTCCAAATTGAATGCGAGCCCGCTTGAAATAAAGTTCCCAATAAACTACGTACTTCAAATTCAGCACCTCTGATTTCTGCAGAAGGTGTATTTCTGTAAGACAAGGTTCTAACCTGATTGCTCACTGAAATCAACTCAATTGGATCAGTGAATTTTTTGTAAAAAACTGATGCGGATAATATTTGTGCTTTGCCTGGATAAAACTCATAACGTAAATCGTAATTTTCAATCGTAGCTCTTCTAAGTGTTGTATCTCCAAATACTGCATATTTGATGGTATAATCACGGAATAAGAATGGTGCCAATTCTCTAAACTCAGGTCTGTTCAACGTTTTAGAGTAGCACAAGCGTAAGTTTTGCTTGGTGTTAAGTGAATATACAATATTTAATGAAGGCAACACATCTAATTTAGTAGTGTTAACTCTTACTGGTGTAAACTGATTGAATTCAGCATTTAATTTTTGATTGAAATCTTCAACTCTAACACCATAAATCAATCTTAGTTTTTTTCCAAAACGTTGATCTGCCATAGCATAGTATGAAAAAAGATTTGTGCTTGCTGTATACAAATCACGAATCTCTGTGATGTCTTTCAAAATGAAACCTGTTTTTCCACCGCCAACATTTCCCATATTGCTATTGTTGAAAATTACATCAGGAGACAAGGTCAGTAAATTCATATTGAACTTTGATGAATTGTAGTTGCAAAAAGCAAGCAGTCTTGGATTAAATGCTCTTTCTCTTGATTGATAATAGGCACCTACTTTAAATAAAGATTGAATCTTTTCTGAGAATTTTACATTGCGAGAAAAATCAATTCTGGCATTGTAAACTTTTTCTTTATTGGTTGAATAAAACGTTAAACCAGCAGTATTGTCATTATCTACAGGATTGGTATCAAATAGTTTTGCTGAATAAGAGGCTTCACCTGCAGATCTGTCAAATACCATTCTTCTTAAAGCAGGAACTTCTCTTTTGATATCAGAATAAGAAGCAACCCAATTGATTTTAATTTTAGATGAAGGCAGATAATGCTCTCCAATTAATTGACTTGAAAATATTTTATTGCTGGTAAACCATAAAGCATATGACTTAGTAAATCTGTTTGATTCATTGATGATGTCATCATTTCCTTCTCTAGTAATGACCCTATTTTCAGAATTTATGCTTAAAATGTTTTTAAAACTGATGTTATTATTGTTATTAAATTTGAAAGAGAAATTAGCAATGGCGCCTAACAAAGTTTGTGTATTGTAATTAACTTCTTTGTACACTGATATTGGGGCATTATCATATTCTGGTGCATAAAAACTACGATCACCATCATTACTCGATAAATTTTTATTGTAAGTAACAGATAAAATCATCCCCATGAAATCTTTTTCTTTTCTCTGGTAGTTTCTTCCTAAAATAAATTGAAAGCTCGAATTTGGAGCCCAGTTGGTATTCATCAATCCCCAATTTTTAGGTTGGAAACTTCTTGCGTAGCCGATTCTATCATTGGTGCTCAGTGCCTTAAACGTTTTAATATCAGGCATATTTGAAGGCAATTTTCTTGTATTATCAATTCCTAAAAAATCCCATTGGCCACCATCATAATATTTTCTGTCGTTTTTTGTAGCTAAAGTATTTACACCAGTACCAAAAGAAATAGATTGAAAATTTTCTGTAGGGATGCCTTTTGTATTGATTACGATTTGACCACCGGCAAATTCAGCAGGCATATCAGGTGTAGCTGTTTTATAGATGATAAGATTATCCAACATATTGGCTGGAAATATATCGAAGGCAAACGCTTTTCTGTCACTTTCAGAACTTGGTAACGGAGCGCCATTTAAATAAGCAGCATTGTATCTGTCATTCAAACCTCTAATTATAGCAAATTTATCTTCCTGTAAACTAGCACCACTCACTCTTTTTAAGATGTCACCAGTATTTCTATCTGGTGTTCTTTTGATGGTTTCAGCAGAAATACCATCACTTACACTTGCACTGTTTTTTTGTGCTATCAACAAAGAACTTACCGTTTCTTTTGGTTTGCTTAATCCACCACTGCTTTTTACAACCACAGCACTCATATCGCCAGCTTTTTCCATCACAATATCCTGAGTAACTACTTCATTTTCTTTTACTTCAACACCTGAAATAGTCTTTTTTGAGAAAGAAACATAAGTAGCAGAAATCTGATAACTTCCCTTTTCTAAACCTGAAATCGAGTAAAAACCATTTTGATCACTCTTCACTGTTTTCTTAGCACCATCGAGTGTAATTGTAGCACCAATAAGGGCTTCGCCTGTTTTACTACTCAATACTTTACCGGTAATTTTTGCTTTTTGAGCTTGAATTTGAACTGAGATGAAAAATACAAAAAGACTAAAAATAATTTTCTTAAGCATACTTCTAATTTTAAGATGCAAAAGAAAACATTGTATGATGAAATTCAATTTAATAAAGATTACCTGTTTGTTATGTAATTATTAAGGGAATGTTAAGCCCCCTCAGTCCCCCGAAGGGGGAAGTTGATTATGTTATGCCATATTTTCTCAATAAAAACAATTTCGATTTCTTAAACTAAGTATTTAATACAAAGGCTAAATATAGCATCCTAAATAAAACACAATCAACTTCCCCCTTCGGGGGACAGAGGGGGCTCTCTCTATCTAATTTCTTGCAACACCTTATCCTTCGGATATTTCACTTGATAACTAAACCTGTATTTTTTGCTTTCACCGGGTTTTAGTTTCACATTCCATTTCAAGAATCCTGTTTCATTGTCAACTTCAGCATCACCGGAGTCTGATAAAGTAACTTCTATTTCTTTTGTCTGACTGATTGGGAACTGATCAGAAAGATTCATATCGATGGATTGTTTTTTATTGTTCTTCACAATTATCTCATACGTATAAGATTCAATTTTAGAGTCATTGCGTTTCACCTTATTGTATTCTTTTACCAACTTCCTATTGATAGCAATGCGCTTGTCTCTTCCCATTGAAATGCTTAAAGTGTCATCTGTTGTATTTGGATTGAGATATGATTTGCCGAGATAAACATTGTCCATGATGATATTGGCATCTCCAGGTAATAAACTCAAACTATCCCAATTGTTTATTTTAGCTATGAGAAAGGCATCATTATCAAGTTTCGGAACAGCCACATGTTGATAGGTTGCAGGAATCATTTCATCTTTGATATTTACGCTGTAAGCAACCCCATCACTAGGAATGTCGTATGGCAAATCGATTTCAAAATTGGTATTTAGCTGACTTTCTTTAAGTGTAAGGAAATCTTTTACTTCAAGTTTTTGGGTGCTATATGCTAGATTTTTAGCTTTTTTGACAGGAGCTCCTGAAACAACAACCTCATCTAATTGAGGCGCCTCCATTGAATAAGCACTTGCTGCAATAGTAACCTGATTGTATAAAACGGGTACGTATAGTTGCAAATACAGCGGCGATAAAACCGGAATGGTATTACCTTGATTTGGATTACTGGTACTTAAATTTAGTTTTACACCATTCCAGTTTAATCCTGTAGTTTGAGACACCATCGCTTTGTAAACCAGTTTGAATGAATTGTCAATGGTTTTCACTCGGATATCATAAGTAGGCACCCATCCAGCGTTTCTGGTAAAATAATTGAAATCAAAATCAACCGGACCTGCCGTTTTCGACATGACTTGCAATATCAGCTGACCAACTGGCTTAGGCTGTTCAATTGGTTTATTTTCTTGCGACAATTGATCCAAGCGGTCTTGTATGGCAGCAATCAATTCATTTAAATTATTTTTCTTGTCTTCAAGATCAAAAACCTGTTGTTTTAATAAACTTATTTTATCTGTATAGTAAGTTGTCAATTTAACGAGCTCTTCACTGGTTATATTTTTTTTATCGGGTGTTGTAAAATTATTTTCAATCAGTTTGGTGATTCTCAACACCATGTCATTTTTAATGGATTGGTCGTTAGTAAAGATGTTTATTTGTTTCTGATAGTTCTTAATGGAATCGTACGATTTCTGGTAAGTGGGAGGAGGAACAACTACTGGAGGTTTGCTGTAAATTCTGTGTGTATAAGAAAGAATGGTTACAATTTCGGGACAGGATATCTGAAGTGTATTCATGTCCGGATAAAGAGAAACATTATTGATAATTAATTGTTGCATGCCTGCAGCGAGATTGGCTTTACTACCATGTTTTAAATCAGCTCCATAACCGAAGTAAACGGTAGCATTGGTAAGATTTGCATTGGCATAAACGGTGTCTTTTTTCTGAGCCATTAATGAGCCAGTATATAATAATACGGCAATTAGGAATAATTTTTTCATATTTCAATTTTTTTGTGCGGCGCCTTGATGCATGCTGAATTCAAATTGCATAAAGACTCAAGAAAAAAATGAAAATATCTTAAAAATTATCGGAGCACCATTTGTCTGTCGGCATCCAAACGAATTAAAATAAAAATCAAAATGGTGAAAGTAAACAATGAAGAGCCGCCATAACTCATTAATGGCAGGGTAATCCCAATTACAGGTGCCAGTCCAATGGTCATGCAAATATTAATAGCTACGTGAAAGAAAATGATAGCTGCCACTGAATAGGCATAAACCCTAGAAAATGTACTTCTTTGCCGCTCTGCTATAAAAACGATTCTTAATAAAAGTCCAAGATATAGCAACATTAGAATCGTACATCCTACAAATCCAAAACTTTCACCCAAAGAGGTAAATATGAAATCGGTGTGTTGTTCGGGTACAAAATCTCCCTGCGTTTGTGTTCCTTTCATAAAACCTTTTCCGAAAACGCCACCAGATCCAATGGCAATTTTGGATTGTTTTACATTGTAATTTTCGTTGTCTCCTTTATTGAGTTTTGCAGTTGTTGAAACCAATGAAGTTGTTGAGTCATGTTCTATAAAAGGATTGTCTCTCCCCACCAAACTGAAAATTCTGTCTGCCTGGTATTTTTGAAATACATGTTTAAATATAAATGGAACAGCCAATCCAACAAAACATGTACTCAGCGACCAGCAAAGAAAAATCACAATCAAAATACCTTTGTCTCTTTTTATTTTTCTTCTCAAAAAATAAAAAAAGATGAGGGCAATAATAGTTAATGCAATTACTAGTTGCAAGGTTGGAAATAAAAGAGAAACCACCAGCAACACACCTAATGACGCGCCTAAAACAAGATATACTGGGGGAAAGCCTTCTCTGTACATTGGCAATAAAAATGTAAAATAAACCAAGGCTAATCCTGTTTCATTTTGTAATAAAGAAAATATGATCGGTAGAAAGCAAATTCCAGATGCGAGCAGCTGTGATTTGGTTTTTGTGAAATCTGTCTCCGGCCTTGATAAGTATTTTGCTAATGCCAGTGACGTAAATATCTTACAGGTTTCCACCGGTTGTAAATTCATAAATCCCAATGGTATCCAGCTTCTTGAGCCATTAACAGTTTTGCCTACAACAAATGTAGAAACCATCAATAAAACACCTAGTACATATAGCAGATTAGGGGTAGCAGTAAAGAACTTACTGTCCATAAGTAAAATAAATGTAGCCAACACAAAACAAGCAATAAGGTAAAAAAATTGCTTGCTGTAATTTTTTTTGAAGGCAATCATGCTTTTTAAAAAATCATCATCCGCTTTGTGTTCTACCGAAAAAATACAAATAAGTCCTATCACAGCAATGACTGCATATAGCCAAATCATTACCCAGTCTTTATCATTTGATATGACAGCTTTTTTTTCGTACATGTATTATCGTTATCTCGTATTTTTTCTTTTCCCTTTAATTGAATCGGCGGCCCTGTTTAATTTTTTATCATTAATCAATATGGCATCAGATTTTACCGACGTGTCTTTTTTGGGTTTTGAATCGATAGGCTTATCTTTTTTCACTTTTTCGAGTTCGTCTTTATCTACCTGATCTTCATCAATACCCACAGTATCTCTAATTAACTTGATATATCCTTTAGCGAGCAAATAAGCAGAATCTTTAGAATGTCTCATAGAATCCTGTTTTTTCAACTCTATAAAAATACGAGGAGGCATCAGGTTAAGATTTGATAATTGATCCAATCTGGCTATTCTTGCTTTATCAGTGATTGAGTCTTTCAGATATTTTTCTATCATCAAACCAACTATCGGCGCCGCATAGGTGCCACCAAATCGACCACTATTTTCAACCACACACATAATGGCAATTTTCGGATTGTCTCTGGGTGCAAATCCGCAAAAGAATGAGTGATTCTGTTGTTTTACACCACGATAATAGTTTTCAACTGTTCCTGTTTTTCCGCAGATTACAATGTCTTTTACTTTTGCGCCGGCACCTGTTCCCCTATCAATAACACCTTGCATGCCATCATGAACGGCTTCAAAAATACTATCTGGAATGAAGGTAGGTAGGATTTTTTTTCTATATTTTGACAGCATGTCGAATCGATCTCCACCATCAATAGAGTCTACCACATGTGGTGTGTAATACCAACCTTTGTTAGCGATGTAAGCCATTTCATTGGCAACCTGTAAAGGAGTAACATCCACCTCTCCTTGCCCAATACTTACAGAACGAAATGTACAGAAGTTCCAATGACCTGAACCATACACTTTGTTGTAATAAGCCGGAGTTGGAATGTTACCGGTTTTTTCAGAAGGAACATCTACACCGAGCCTGCGTCCTAACCCGAACCCATACATGTAACGATCCCAATGCAATAAGGCACTGTCTGAATTAGGAAACTTCGGATTATTCATTACTCTTTGCATTACATTGGCAAAATAAGTATTATCGGAAATGGTAATAGCACCTCTTAAATCAAATGTTCCAACGTCCAAGCATTTCATCGGTCTGCCGCCGCCACAGCCATAGAAAGCACCCGAACAGGAAAAACGTGTGTCTGTGGTAATCACACCTTCGTGCAAACCAATCAAGGCCTGTAATGTTTTAAATGTAGAACCGGGAGAATACGTCGCACTTACTGTTCTGTTCAAAAGTGGTAATGCCGGATTTAAAAATAACTCAGAAAAATGTTTTCTTCTTTCACTTCCTGTTAAATAATTGGGATGATAAGTAGGTGCACTCACCATGGCAAGAATACCGCCAGTCTTAGGATCAATCGCTACAATAGAACCTAATTTATTTTGCATGAGCTTCTCTCCCAATTGTTGTAATTCTACGTCTATGGAAGTATAAAGATTTTGTCCGGCAATCGCCATGGTATCGTAAATACCTTTTTCTAGTCGCTCGGTCAATCTGTTTTTATTGTCACGCTTCCAGTATTCAATACCCCGCTGACCCATCAACACTTTTTCATAAGTTCTTTCCAATCCCGTCATGCCCGCATAATCTCCAGCCACATAACCTTCTCCGGGATGCTTCTTCAAAAAATTGGTATCTACTTCTGCCGTATAACCCAGAACGTTAGCTGCCGCATCGTAAGGAAAACTTCTTACCGATCTTTCCTGTAAAT
>CALPIT020000008.1 GCA_943323705.2 Streptomyces griseus | reverse complement strand
TTTTTACCATCACTAACAGGCTCAATATCTACATCAATAAAGTTTTTAGCAATATTAGCCCAAACACCTGCAGACCTTGGATCTCCTGAATACATGCCAATTAAATATACTCCATTATTTTTCAAATATTTTGTATACCTCAACAATAGCGCATTAGGATCTTTACTGTAATACAACACTTCGTTCAAGACGATTACATCAAATGGAGCATTTTTAGGTTCATATACTTCCATATCTGCAAATATAAAATAGGAGTTAGGTGTGGCTGGAATTCTGTTTATCGCTACTTCAGAAATATCCATTCCTTCAAAATAAGAATAATCATCTTTATCCATTTCCAAAAAGAAAATACCTTCACCACATCCGATTTCAAAAATTTTCTTGTCGGCCGGGTATTTTCTCAGCATTCTTTTAGCAATATGTATTCTTTCCAATTCGTTAGGATCTTTTAAAAATTCCCAACCACCTTTGTCGTATTCTTTATCCCATAATTTTTTGTCGACATTTGAAAAGTTTCTTCTTAATGTCTTATTTATAAGCCATTTTATCTTTTTGGGGGCATTTTTAATTTTTTTAAATAATGACATCAATATTAAATTTTAATTGTTTAAGAATAAATATAATAAAATAATTTACATAATACAAAATTAAGAACGCATATTTATATGATCCAACTCCTCAGTTGGCTTTTTTAATGTAAACATCCACCACATATTCAACCTCAAAGAAACATTATAAATAATCATAGGCACTAATACGCCCATGCTTAAAATTAATAAAGCCAGTAATGGCACATTTGTTATACCCAAAAACTTAATAAAAACCAATCTCGATACCGACATCACAATAATTTGCAAACAATAAATATGAACAGAATTATATCCTACCACACGAATAAATTTCAACTTATTATACTTCTTCAAAGTAAAAGATAATGCGATAGACATCGCACAACCAACAATTGCTACCAAAAGAAAAAATATAGGTATGTCATTTTCTACATGATAATTATTTCCATTTGTCAAATTCAAATTTGTAAAAATTAATTGAATAAATATAAATGAAATCAGCAGTGGTATAATCAATTTTCTTGAAGTAAATAATGTTGCAGTTTTTTCACTCAACATATATCCAGAAATAGCATCTCCAATGGCAAAAAACAAATAATACTTAAAGATATCATTCAAAGCTCCAATTTGAATATCATGAGTGCTAAAATAACTTGAAGTGAAATATAATAACAAGCCCAACATCAATTGAAATTTTATCGGCACTTTAAAAACGGATTTTAATACTGCGTAAATAATTCCGACAAAAAACAGTGCATTCAAATACCAAAACTGACCTGTTGCGCGAGGAAATGTTATCAAATACAAATAACTGTGAAAGTCCACTTCGCCCTTTGAATTGGTGTAATCAGCAAATAAGAGTTGTAAGGAAATTTGAATGATCCCCCATACCATTAGTGGATACAAAATGGTTCTTATTCTGTTATCAATGTATGGATTCAAGCCTCTTTTTTTCATGCTACCTGAAATAAACATGCCTGAAGCGATAAAAAACAAAGGCATACGAAATCCAAAGAAAAAAACATTGATATACTCCAACCAGGGATGATCATGCATATTTAAACCAGCCTTCTCCATGCTTTCATAGCAATGTCGATAAGTAACCAGAATGATACTGATTCCTCTATCGTAATCAATCCATCCATGACGCTTATCGGATAAAATATATTGGGAATTAAATAATTTCAAATTAAATGAATTTAGTAGGCTTGTTTATCTCCTTTAATGATGGTATAAACTGTTAAGAATAGTATTTTAATGTCTAACCAAATGCTCCAGTTTTCCAAATACCATAAATCATTCTGCACTCTTAACTTAATTTGTTTAGGCTCTGTTATTTCACCTCTAAAACCATTTATTTGAGCCCAACCCGTAATCCCTGGTTTAAGAAAATGCCTAATCATATACTGATCTACAATTTGAGAGTAATCATCCGTATGTTTCAGCATGTGAGGTCTGGGACCAACCAAACTCATTTCGCCTTTAAACACATTGATGAACTGAGGAAATTCATCCAAACTAGTTTTCCTTAAAAACCTACCGACTCTTGTAATCCTCATGTCATTTTTAGTAGCTTGTTTTAATTCTGAATCCTTATTAGGTTTCATACTCCTAAATTTCAAACAATTGAAAGGAAGATTGTTTTTCCCTGTACGTTTTTGAGAGAAGAAAATAGACCCCCTTGATTCTAATAAAATTAGCAGCGCAACAATTGGAATTAACCACGATAAAATAAAAATGATAACAAGGCCGCTAACGACAATATCCAATATTCTTTTTTTGAGCTTATTACCCACGTCATCAAGCGGCTCACTTCTTAAAGACAATACAGGCAAATCTCTAATAAAATCAACGACTACAGGCTTGTTGAAAAAATGAGATAAATCAGGCACCACTTTAAAACGAATACATGCATTTTCAGCTTGGGTAATTAATTCATAAATGTAACTGTTCTGCTCAGGGGTGATTGTTGAAAATATTTCCTGTACATCATAATCTTTTGCAACTTGAATTAAATTTTTGATGTCTGAAAGAACAGGGTAGTGGGTCAGTTCTTTAATATTTTTTTCATCTTCTACAAACCCTATGAGATTTGTGTTGATAGACTCCTGTTCAAAATAAGAAGATAATTTCAAGGCCGTTTCGTTGTATCCTAAAATGATAATATTATTAACTAAATAATCTTTTGATTTAAAATAATTGCGGATTCCAAGGTATAAAAACCTATTAAAAAACAAACCAATGGCAAAAATGGTCATAAACGAAAAAACAAAAAATCGCGACACTTGTACTTCTCTAGAAAAGAATAAATATAGAAGCACAAAAATAATCCACAATAAAAAAACCTGTAATGATCTTTTTGAAAAAGATTCAAACTGAGTTATGATTTTTTCGGCATAATTACCTAGAATAGAAGAGAACAAAGCCCATGAAATCAATGAATACGATCCAAAGATTAAATAAACATATGTTGTTGATGATGATATACGACCATGAAAAAGGAATCTTGGTATGATAAAACTAATGACCAGCATTATCAAATCCAGAAAAATCAGAGTCAATTGAAGATATCTTTTGAATTGTTTATTCATACATTAATTATTTGTGCCCATATAAATTAAGTAATATTTCGACTATTCTTCCGGAAGTTTTACCATCCCAGAATGGTGGAATCTTTCCTTTTTTCCAATTGTCATTCATGATTAAATCCAAACAATTTTTTAATTTTTCAAGATCTTCACCAATCAACTCGTTTGTCCCCATGGTGATGGTCTCGGGCCTTTCTGTTGAATTTCTTAACGTCAAACACGGAATATCTAAAACAGTAGCTTCTTCGGTTATACCTCCAGAATCGGTTATCACACCTTTACAGTTTTTTATCAAATAGATAAATTCTAGATAACCTTGTGGTTCTATAAGTTGCAATGAATCATATACTACATCTAATTGGTTGAGTATGATTTTAGTTCTGGGATGAACAGCAAAAACTACAGGCAATGATTTAGTAGCAGAAATTACTGCATCCAGAATAGATTTTAATTTTATAGGATCATCAACATTTGATGGTCGATGCAAAGTAAGCATGAAATAATCCTTTGCTTTCAGCTGTAAGTCATCAAAGAATGAAGGCTTTCTGATCTTTTCAAGATTGTTATACAAGGTATCAATCATGGTATTCCCAACAAAATGAATTCGTTCTTTTGAAACTTGTTGCGACAGTAAATTATTGTTTGCGATTTCGCTTGTTGTAAAGAAATGATCACAAATAGCGTCTGTAACAATTCGATTTATTTCTTCCGGCATGGTCATATCACCCGAACGGATACCCGCTTCCACATGTACCACATCAATACATAATTTCTTTGCTGTGATGGTACAAGCCATTGTTGAAGTTACATCGCCCACCACCAAAACTAAATCCGGTTTATTGGCGATTATTTCTTTTTCGAATTTCACCATTATAGCTGCAGTTTGTTCGGCCTGAGAACCGCCACCACATTCCAGATTAACATGTGGATCTGGAATGCCCAATTGTTCGAAAAAATCTCCACTCATGGCTTTATCATAATGCTGACCTGTATGCACAAGTCTATACGATATGTCTTTACCATTTTTTTCATGTTTAATAATCTCTTTAATGATAGGAGCAATCTTCATGAAATTGGGTCTTGCACCAGCTATAATTGTAATTTTCATAAATGAAGTATTGTTAATTATTTTAATCAAATATTATTGTTTTGACTTGCCATACTTATCATCAAATTCATGAATCAAAGAAACGGTTTGTGAAATATTTTGTTTAGATGATGCACCAAACAAAATCGATTCTACATTTGGCAATGAACAAACATAATCAATTGCTTCTTTGGCCGAAATGGCACCTCCGCCCAAAACCTGCATAGCAATAGCTCTTACTTGTCTGGTTCTTAATACATTTTCATACAATTCCATTCCTCCCGACATTCTGAAACCAGCTTTATTGATAGAGGAACAAATAATCGGATTTTTAATGCCCACACTTTCCAATTTATCTAACAACATCGGCATGTTCATGGTGATATAACCTGGTTCAGCATTGTATTTTTTGATGACATAATCATGATAGGCTTTCAACATGTCTTTCATATCCAAACCGAGCAATAAATCAGTGATTACATTTTGTAAAAAGATTACAGGCGTATTGATATTCTTGAACATTTTCATTTCTGCATCAATTAACAATTCCATAATTGAGATATAGTCTTTCGAAACAAAAGCCATTCCGCCTTTAAAAATGGAACCAAAAAAGTTTCCAGGTACATAATTTTTGATCGTACCCATGATACCCAATTCCGTTACAGCATTGGCATATTTGTGTGCATAAGGCATACAAGGATAAATTGAAAACTTGCTGTACTTGTCCGGTTCGGCTCTTATCATGTCGCATATATTATAAATCCTATCGTGTGTTGTGCACATAAAAGTTTCAACACCTAAGTCTCTGGAAATATCAATGGTATCCAAAATGGTTTTATCCTCCTTGAATTTAATGGATTGCGCTCTCGACTTTTCATCTGAAATATGGTTTACAGCAAAAAACTGATTGTCTCCAAATAATATTCTATCCATGTTCTTAATTTTTTTTGTTTTTGATTAAAGAGATTGCGTAGTCTGTATTCCAAGCACTTTCAAATGAATTTTTTTCATTGGGGCCTTTACCGGCAACAGCATTGATGAAGTAATCGATCTGTGCAGAATACTCTTCTCCACGTAAATAGAAGTCAACACTAGGTGTAAGCTCTGTAATATATTTTATGTTCCAGCCTTTCGAGTATCCTTCAGGAACATCATCAGACTTTAAAAACACCTTTAGCTCAGAAGCATCTGAAATAATTTTGCCTTTAGATCCGATAATGGTTATGCTTGTTGACATTTTTCGGTGTGTTTCATCGCTCCAGTTAACAGACAACACACCACTCACATTATTGCTCGTTTCCAATAAAGAATAAACAGCATCTTCAACCTGTGTTGAATAAATAGATTTCAACAAACTGCCATGTACTTTGGTAATAGGAGATACCAGATAATTAATCAAATCAATCACATGAGAGGCATAGTCCATCAAACAACCACCGCCTTCTTCCGGATCAGAACGCCATGTTTCTTGTTTTTTTCTAATAACAACTGGCCCGTATGCTTCCCCAACGAAATGATTAAGCTCTCCTAAAACGCCAGCATTTACCAATCTTTTCACCTCTTCAAAAGTGCCAACGAATTTATTATGATAACCAACTTGATTTATCAATCCTTTTCCTTTGGCCAATCTGATCAGATTTTCACCTTGAGCTGCATTCAAACAAAATGGTTTTTCAACAAACACATGTATGTTTCTATTGAGCAAGTCTTCTACAAATGAGGCATGAAACTTAGTAGGCACTGAAACAAAAACAGCATCAGGCTTTACTTCGTCCAGCATTTTCTTATAATCAGTAAATGTTTTCATTCCTGAATATTTTTCCAACACATCATTTACAATTTTAGAAGTATCCGCTACGCCAACAATTTTCACCATTGGATGAGCGCCTAAAATAGAAAGATGCGAAATCCCCATTTTACCGGCACCGATTAATGCAACTTTTATCATTGTTTTTTAAATTTTAAAATTTGATTTTTAAATAATTCATACGCTTGTTTTCCTTTATCCATCAACTCAAGAGATGGTGGTTTATTTTCAAGACTATTTATAAATTTTTCGAGTTTTGCTGCTGTAAGAGAGGGCTCATGTAACATCAACCCTTGCTGCAATAAATAACCATCTACATCCAACAATTCATCTTGATAAACAGAAATGGTGGGAATTCCTAAAATGGCCAATTCTCTTGTCATAGAGCCGCCAGCGCCAATAAAAACTGTACACTTCGCTGCTATTTCATCAAATCCAATTGGCTTTTCAGGAACATGCACACCTTTAAATTTCAATTGCGAATAATGTTCTGATTGGTTTTTATCTCTTGGCAAAACAGTAATGTTGTATCTGTCTTTTAATTCAATAATTGTATCGTCAAGAAAATTCTCTTTGCCTTTGTAATACTGTGCTGTTTGAGGCTCAGGTCTGATGTAAATACGAATTGTTTTATCGGTAGTATTATTCCTTTCTTTTTGAATTTGCTCACCTTTACTCCATAAGTAAATACCTTCCTTTACGCCAGGATACTGCAATACTTTTTGAGCAGACACGCCCCATGTAGCAACTTTATTTACGGCTAAGTTCTCCGGAATTAATATCCTTGAAGCAAAAATAAAACTAGGCTTATTACCCATCGCATGTTCATTATCGTTAGTATAGATAGAAGGAACACCCAATAACCATGCTGTCAAAGGTGAATGAAATGAACTTTGAGAAATCGCTAAATCAATTTTTTTATATTTAAGAAAATTCCTTAATTGCATAACACGAATAGGGTAGCCAAACATCTTCTTATAAAAATTCTTACCATAATGCTCTCCAATAATGGTATGCTTAAGTCCACGCTGGTCAAGCAATTGAACGGTATTTGCAAGTGGCCTGGAAGTAATAATAACCTCATGACCATCTGATTCAAGATCTCTGATAAGATCATGAAACATATTAATATGCGGCGAATTAGATAAATCGAACCAAATTCTCATTTAATATAGTTTTAAATAGTTTCGTTTTCGGGTAAATAATGATTCAAATAAATACTCATTGATAAAAACATCCACGCCTGCGACCATCGCATATATGGAATTTTTGAGGTGATGTATTTATTGATTTGATAATAGAAATAGCCCTTGTTGGATTGCATATTTTTTATAGTCCAACCTAAAACTTTATCAAGTAATTCTTTATGTTCATTTAATTTATTTAACTTCTTGAGTGTAATGACCAATTGAGATGGCGCATGAATATCAATAGGATAGATGCTGTTGTTGTAATATTTTGCAATACCTTCCTCAGTAAAGAATGTATTGATATAATACTCAAACCCTTTGTCTAAAACCGACTGATATTTGTTTTCTCCTGTAAATTTGATGTAATCGGAAATACATTCTAAATTATATCCAGTATGAAAGTTATCGATCCATTGATGAAAGGGAAGTGTACCATAACTCCACGAACCATCTTCTTTTTGAAAATCACAACAATATTCTATCACGGGCTTTGCTGACTCAATCAAATTTTCTTCTTTGGTAATTGAATAAACTCTTGCCAATAATCTTGCACCAAGCAGAGATGCATTAAATACAACACTGTTGTCTAATGGAGAATAAGAAAAAGCATAACCGCCTTTATTGTTATTTGTTCTGTTTAAATCTTTTAAAATAAAATCGCAAGCACTCCTGGACAAATGAAGACATTCCGGATTTCCTGTAACCTCATAAGCATCTAAAAGTGAATTCGCAATAAATGATGTTGCCACAATTGTTGGTGTAAATTTAGGCTGAAAAAACGCTCTTGATTCCCAGTCAAAATTATATCCCCAGCAAGATCCAGAATAACCTTGTGTTTGTGTTTCCTTTAATTTAGAAATAAAGAAATCTATTTTTTTAAGATACTCCGGATTTTTATCATGTTGATACAATTCACAATAAGCAGTCAAAAACAAACCTACGGCTTTAGGATTATATTCATGCTTGATGCCTACTAAACTTCTAAGATTCAATGGCGATCTTTTAAAAAATTGAATCCATATCAATCTTGCCAATCTGCTTTTTTTAATAAAAGGAATGGATTGAAACAATTTACTATTCAAGCCATCATACGGATCATAGCCTTTAAATTCAGCATTTTCGCAATACTGCTTTACAGCATTAAAAGATTGATGTATGTTGTTAAGTTGGCTTTGCATTTAGTTATTATTGATCAATTCATTAAAAAGATTTGAATAATAATTCCTGTCTTCATTTTTTAAAGCAGAAATTGTTGTTTCATTTTTATGGTTTTTATTTTTATCAATTACTTTTTTCATGGTAACCAATAAATCTTCATGATCTCTTGTTTTAAATAAAATGGTACCTTCTGGTCTGAAAACGACATCTGAGGCTACAACTGATTTTCCAAGAAACAACCCTTCTCTAATCGTTAATGCATCACCATCTGTGTTGGTTGGTCTTAATATAATGTCAGATTCAGCAATCAGATTTACAAATGATATTTCTTTGTTGAGTAAAAGAAAATGTTCTGATAAACCATATTTCTCAATTAATTGAATTCCGGCATCATACCTTTCTTTTCCTTCATCGAGTGATGTAACTACAAATACAAACAATGCAGGATAATTGCTTTCCTTAAGATTTCTCAACAATTCAATACACATATCAAGCCCATATAAATCCTGATTGTTAAACGTATTTAAACGGGAAGCATTTCCACAAATAATGGTGCAGTTGTTTTGTCGGGCAATTTTAATTTTAGATAAAAGCGAATCTGGCAATGCGATTTCATTTTCCATAGCAGGAGGTAGAAATGCATGTTTAACAATACACTTAGTTGGATTCAAATCAAGCTTAGCAGCTATCTGATTGTTTACAAGAATTATTTTATCCGCAACATTAAAATAACTAGAATCCAGTTTTCTGAAAAAAGTACTGCGTTCATTGCCATAACCATGAAGTGTAATGATCATCTTTTTGCGAAAGACCTTACCAGTAAGAATATGTAGTTTCTTGAAATATTTATTCCCGCTCTGGATGAAAAATAAATCAGAATTTAAAACCAATTTGATATAGCTAAATAAATTTAAGGAACGAATATTAAATACATTTTTTTTAGAGGCCGAAGCTTCATCAATAAAAGAAAAATCGAATTCATCTTTTAGCAGCTGTTCTAGTCTGTAAATATGAATACTGATACCTCCGGCAGGAGGGAGTATCGGCCCTGCAATCAATATGTTTTTTTTCTTGTTCATTCAGAGATAATACAAATTACTTTTATTGTGGTTTTTGTTTTACAATTAACTGGTATTTCCCATTTTTAGGAACTACCATATCTTCTTTTTTAGCATAAGTGAAAAAGAACGGTGTTTCAGTACCAACCATTCTTATAAAATTTGCTCTCAACTGCTCTTCATCCAACTTACTGAAATTTTGATTCACTATTATTTTTACATCTATTGGATCAATAGCATCATACTGATGAACCTGAGCCATTTCAATATGTTTCACACCTTTAAAGGCATGATCAATACATCCCACCACACTGCCATCAGTTAAAATTAAATTATCACTTGCTCTGCCCGTAATTTTTTCAACTTGTGGATGAAGCAGATTATTTTCAAATCCTTTAGACTTTAATTGAATAATATCATCCACTTGATATCTAATCAAAGGAAAATGATTGTTGGTCAGAGATGTGGTAACTATATTTTTTTCATTGAATTCATTTATTGAATACAATGGCAATGGGTAGTAATCCATTTTAGCATTTTGTGCCAAAAGAATTGTCCTTTCTGCATTGCCATACCAGTCGTGAATGGTAGTATTTAAGTACGGTTCTACTTTTTCTCGTTGAAAATCCATTAAAGTTTCGGAAGATGTAAAACAATTATCAACCTGTAAGCGCAATCCTTTTTTCTCCAATTCAATACAGAATTTATACAAATAACTTGGGAAAGCTTCAATGGCAACCGGTCCAAATTTATTGACCAAATCATAGTACATTTCAATCGTTTGTTCATTAATATTAGGACTTGAAATGTAGAGAATATTTGCTTTTTTAAAGTGATGATATGGAGTGCTTTTGCCCAGCATTCCTCTAATCGACAATAGGGGTTGTCCCCATTTATATCCAAACATTTCCCTATAGTGTCTGATATAGGCCTGTTCTGTAGCAATGTCAAATGCCGTGCGGTATACAGTAAGGGGAGTGCCGGAAGTACCGCTGGTTAACCCTATAACTTTCATAAAATCAAAACCAATAAATAACTTATCGACATGTTCTCTAATTGTAGTTTTTTCGATAATTGGTAATTTATTGATATCAGATAAATCTTTTACCGAATTGATGGTAATACCGTGAGAGCTGTATAGATTTTTGTAAAATGCCGACTTTGTTATAGCACGTTTAAAAAGAGCTATAAATCTTTCGTTGTATAAATCAAGCAGTTTGCTGTTTGATAATTTGTAATAATTATCAATTTGCTTATACTTATTTAATGTAAGAATATTGTTCTTACTGTAATATTTAAAAAAATCGTTCATTAGTAGAGGTAAGCCAGCCTATTTCAAAGCTGTAATATTACAAGTTAACTAATCGAAACGAAGTGTAAAGTCTTAATTTCTGAATTGTTTCCTTGTAATAATTTTTTTATTTGTTCAAAGAATTGAAAATCATGTTCAATCCGTTGATTACTATAACGTCATTTGATATATTTATTGTATGTATAGAGAAATAAATTATCTTATTCCAAATAAACAACAATAATAATCTACAGATTTTAAACACATTATAATTCTATAATTTAGGATATTTCTGAAGAAAGTAATAAAAAATCAATTACTCAAGACCTTTTTATAAAAACTGATTGTTTTTGCGGCAACTTCATCACAGTGGTATCGAGCAATTGCAAACTCCTTAGCCTTTTTACCTATTTGAACTACAAGTTGATCGTTATTATAAAGTGATTGGAGAATTTTATATAAAGAATTGGAATCAGATAAATTGAATAAAAAGCCATTTTTTTGATCTTCAATCATTTCTGGTATACCACCAACAGCAGAGGATACAACAACTTTTCCAGCGGCCATATTTTCAGCGATTACCATTGGCAATGTTTCCTGAAAAGATGGGATAACAAGTATGTTTGAATTTGAAATAAAATTAATTGCATCATCCTGATTAACCCAGCCTCTAAAATGAACATGATTTTTCAATTGAGATTTGTTCATGTAATCTTCAACCAAATTTTCGTATTCCTTGTCTTTAAAACCACCTAATACATTTAATGTAAAAAAAATATTTTCATCTTGCAAACAAGAAAGTGTTTGCAACAGATGAATTAAGTTCTTACGATTATTGATAACGCCAATATAAAGTAATTGATTTTTGGTATTCTCTGATACTGGGATATTAAAGTAGGCTGGTCTTAATGCATTGGGAATTAAAGCAGCATTATTTATTCGTTTAGAAAAATGTTTACTTTGAGAGGATGCTGAAATGTAAATGATATTTTTTATGGGCAAAAGTTCATTAATAAGACCATTAAACCAAAAAGTAAGTTTATCTTTTGTAGAGGTTTTAGTTTTCAGTTCTTCGAATGCAAATGCATGAATGGTTAAGATAGACTTTACATGTAAAGTGCCAAACAATCTTGTAAACATTAAAGTATTTCCAGTTTGAAAATGTAAAATATCCGGATTAAATTCTCTAATATTCTTTTTTAAAATCGAAGGCCCTTTGAATAAATAATTTAAAGAATGAAAAGGAAAGGGACCTTCGGGCTCATATACAATTTCAATGGAATCACTATACTTATAAATTTGTCTGTTATTAATTTCGGAATTGAAAGAAAGCACACGTACAGCTATTTCATTAGATAAAAATCCATGAAGCAAATTAGAAACTGCTGCATGAACGCCACCTTTGATACTATTAATATCTAAAGGAAAGCCCGGCAATACAATTAAAACCTTTAAATTATTGGTAGTTTTCAGTTTCAAATTTTACAGTATTATTTGATTTTTATTTTACTATGTTCTTCATTGGGTTTTTAAAATAAAAAAATACAGAAATGATGATAAAAATAAAAATAAAAATCAATTTCTTATCGATAAATAATTGATTGAAATTATAAATGAAAATAATCGAAATCACTGTAAAATAAAAAAGCAATACGTGAGAAATACTAACTATTTTTTTTCTAATCAAAATCACATCTTGTACCACATGAAAAACAAAAATTGATATAAAAATTGAGTAGTTTACAACTGAGAGTGATTTGTAAAAGTGTAGCCCGGTTAATATTAAAATTAAGTTTGCGGCTATACTAATCACATTACACACCATATCTAACTTTTCTAATTTCATAGTAATCATTAATTCTGCTTGAAGCAAAAAAGTAGGAAAAATTAAAATGATCATAAACATCTCTCTGCAATAAAGCGCCGTATTACCGAATTTATCTCCAAATAATAATGGTATAAAAATATCAGAATATGAACAAACAAATGAATACGCCAATATGCCATAAGCAGAATAGGGTAAATAAATAGTTGTAAAAAGCGATTTCAAAGCATCAAAACCATTATTAAATGCTTTAATCAACATTGGATAAATAGATGTAGATAATATTGTTGGTAAAACAAAAGCTATTGATAGTAACTTGAACGATACCTCATAGTTAGCAATATCATTTTTAGTTAAGACTTTCGAAACAATTATATTACCTAATCTCCAATAAATTACACTTAAAGTACCCATAATTACAAAAGACCAGTTTGCAGAAATAATATTTCTTATTTCTAAAAACTTTATTTTATAATAAATGATTTGATTGAGATTTAATTTATCAGAACTACCATATTTAATAAACAGATTCAGTGTAATGAAGCGAACTAGAAGCAAAATGCTTATTAAATAATAAACAGGTATTAAATAGAAAAATAAGAATACCGCTAAAATACATTTTATAACAGATTCAACTAAAGTAAGTATAAAAGTTTTCTTTTGATTTTGTTCTGCTATGTTTAAATTTTTTATGACATAAATCAAATTATCAAAAATAATGTTGATGCTCATAAGAACCGAAAAGCTTCGTATCATAGGATCTTTGTAAAGCAATATCGTCATTAATATACTTACAAAATAAAATAAACAACCAATAATAAATTGCATTTTAAAGAACTTATATAAAAAATCTTCCTCAAAATTTCTATTTAATAATTCTCTGATAAACCAATGTCCTAAGCCCAAAGAAGAGAACCCTACTAAGAAGGAGTATATCGTATTAACTATAATATAATTTGCAAAATCATCTTTTGAATAAGCTCTTGCAATAACAACAAAAAAAATACTTATGAATAAATTCTGTGTAACGCTTGAAATAATTCCAAAGGAACTGTTTTTAAAAAGTTTTGTTTTTAATATTGCTTTCAAATGTTAATAATTTATACTTTAGTTACAGCGTTATTGCTTGATAAAAAATGTTGTCTGGAAATTAACATTGAAATTAATAATCCAATTAAAATTTCTATTCTGATGTCACCAAAAGAATAATTCGAATTGAAACCAATCATCCAAACCATAAATCCGGAAAGAAGATAAATTAAGATAAAATCTTTTTTCAACAAGAACATATACATGCCTCTAAAAACAGGCAATAACAGAATAATGAAAATAATTATAAAGGCGGGGCCACCCAATTCAGATAAGAATTTCAAATATCCGTTTTCAGGACAATCAAATGGAATGAAGTCATCTCCTGTAGGCCAAACTTGGTCTGGATTATGTAATACCACATGTCTTTCATAGTTACCAATACCAATACCAAATATTGGTTTATTTAAAAACATATCAAATGCTTGTCCCCATATTTCATGCCTGAATTTATATGCATCATCTAAATCTGTTCCTCGGTTAAAGATGGCGAACTTGTTTTGGAATTCCATCACTACAAAATAGATTAAAATTCCGATTACTATAACCCAAATTTTTGCAGAAATTGATTTACCAAAAATAATAATCAGCGTGATTCCAAAGATAAATCCAATTAATCCAGCTCTGCCTCCGGAAGACAAAATTGCTAAAACCGAAAGTATAATTAATATGTAGTTAAAGACAGGAATCTTTGAATTTATATCCTTTTTAATTAAGCACATAAAACTCAAAATTGCCAGAAACATTGAGAAATCTTGCGGATCCCCAAAAAAAGAAGGATATCTAATGCCATTACTAAGAATGATGTTAGGATTTAGTTGTTTTGACAATGAAAATTTTACACCAATTATTAATTGCACACCAAGAAAGATCAATGATATGATTAATAGGATTTTCAGTAAATGTAATAATTCAAAAAAATAGTTTTCATCTTCAATTAATTCATAAATCAGAATTTTGGCAAAAATAAATATTGGAAAAATTGCAACCAAATCTCTAAAACCGACAAAAGACGGGCCTAATTCTGAAAAATAAAGACCTGTAATAATCAATGAAATAAGTACAAAAAATATAACCAAATAAAACCTACTTGCATAAAAGATTGTTTTTTTATTTTTATAAAAAAAGAAAAAATATATAAATGTAATTAGGCTAAAACCTTTTAATAAGGGGAATAATGGTATGTTTAAAAAAGGAAAAGTTAGAACTATAAATTTTATGTATAGCCTATCCTTATTTTCCTTTGTGATCAGCATTAAAGCTAAAAAAGCGAAAACAAGAATTATTGGTATGATTTTTATAATACTCAAATCGATTTATTTTTTTTCATCAAATTTATAGTTTCATCCCATACCCCTGTCATTCTACAAATATTCTCTTTTAATGAAGCATGTTCTATTATCTCAAACCTAGGGAGTTTATATAGAGCGCCTATGTTTTCTTTGGTTATATAATCCGCAACTGTAGAAAAAGCCATTTTAAATCCGGCTGATTTTACATATTCAATTTCTCTTTCTCCAAATGATCCAAAAGGATAAGCGAAAGTCTCAACTTTAGTCCCTAGCCAATTTTCAAGTTTTTCTTTAGAACTGAAAATTTCTTTTTGGGAATCCTCATTTGAACAATTAACTAGAAAGGGATGGGAGAGTGTATGAGCGCCTAAACTGATTTTCCCATTGTTTATAGACTTTAGTTCATCAATTGTCATTGCCTCTCGTGGCAATTCGATTGAAGACTCTAATTGAGAAACTATATTCTTACGTTGGGAATCAGATTGTTTTTTTAGAGAAGCCACTGAATGAGACGTACCTAACGTTTCTTGACTGTATTTCAAATAAGATACCCAATAACCATTTCCATTCTCAATAGGATCGGTATTTATAAAAATAGAAACAGGAATGTTGTATTTGTTTGCAACAGCAACCAGATTTTCTTTATTTTCTTTCCATCCGTCGTCTACTGTAAAAATCACAGCTTTGGATGGAAATGCTTTTTTGTGAATGCTAATTTCATAAAGATCGTCGGCAGAAATGAAATGAAATTCTTTATCTAAAAACCATTTCACAATAGATTCAAAAAGTTCTTTTGAAGGATTATGAAAAAAAACCGAAAGGATGATTTTCCCTTCGGCAGCATTTTTTATTACCTTATTAATTTTTCCGGAATTGATTAAATAAAATGGCAGGAAAAATTCAATTATTTTTCTAATAATAGATTTCACGTTGGTAAGCGTTATTTTGGTAGGCCTAAGATAACAAAGAAAAGGTAAAAAGTAAAGAAATGAAACTAATTATCGATACAAAATTAGCAAAAGCTGAATTAAATAAATTATACTTGAATTATTTTAAAAGATCCCAATGGCTATATTCGAAAATACAGCATCTAGGCCTCTAATATCCAACTATCACTAAATCCAACAATCAGTGAACAAAAAAGACTAATTATACTTTCACCAATTTTCTTTCGTATGAAATAGTTTCGAAAACCTCTTCACCAGCATCCGCACACAAAACATATCCTAATGTTGGTAATGTAATCTTAACCTGAGTTGAATGTAATGCGATAACGTTGTCAAATTCTTCATTAGCTGGTTTTCGGCTAACTATTCTGACAAGGTTATTCAAGCTAACCTCAGTTTTTTCTAGTAAAATATTCGAGTAAGTGTCTACAAATTCCTGGATGTTCTCCATGTCCACACCCTTAATATTAACTGGTCTTCCCAGCCAATATACAAAGTTGATTACACCTGTTTGCTGTTTTACTAATGTCATATCTTGTTCAGTAATATGAACAAAAACATAACTCTGAAAAAGCGGTTCATAAACAGGCTTTTTCTTTTCCTCTTTTAAATTGTTTACAATTTTGTTCAGAGGGCAGTAATTCTCAATTTTCTTTTTACTTAACAAAGCCGAAACCTTCTTTTCGTGATTTGGCTTAGTGTAAACTGCATACCACTTCTTCATAATGGTGAAATTTAGGTTATAAATATGCAGTTTCTCACCGGATTAGATGTCGATTTTCAAAAGGTCTTTGATTAGGATGGGAAATATAGAATTCTCTAAGTGAGGATTAAAAATAATAAGGATTTTTCAGATATCTAAATTTTAAAGCGGATTTTTTAAAAAAAGTTATACACTCATTTAGAAATTATTTGTTTTTATTGTTTTTACTTGAATACTCTTGGTATTTGCCACCATATACATAATCATAACCATAGCCATAATTATTATTAAAAAATCCTCTTTTTTTAACCCCATTAAAAATAATAGCGGGATTGGTAAGTGGGTTTACTTCTAAATTCTCATCAATTCTTTTAATAAGCATTTTTGGTGTGTAATTATGTCTGACCACATAAATTGTGGAATCACATAATTCAGAAAGTACAAATGCATCAGTAATCAATACAGACGGGGCTGTATCCATAATTATCATATCGAACCGACTATCCAAATAATCAATAAATTCGTTGATTTTACCATTCAATAATAACTCAGATGGGCTATCATCTAAAGTGCCTGAAGAAATGAAATAAAGATTATCGTACCCATTTGTTTTTTTTATGATGTCTTCAGGTTTCTTTTTGCCTGTTAAGAAATCGCTCAATCCTGGATCCTGTGTAGATTTTCCAAATAATTTACCCAAACCAGGCTTATGCAAGTCGATATCAATTAAAGCTATTTTTTTGCCTGTGAGCGAATTACTAATGGCTAGATTTGCAGCAATAAAACTTTTTCCTTCGCCAGGAATGCTTGATGTAATCAGTATTTTCTTTCTTTGAGAGTCAATGCCCAAGTGATGGAGTGAAGTTCTTATTTTTCTGAATTCTTCAGCGATTACACTTCTTTTTCCTGATTTAATTAAATTAGCTTCTTTTTCGCCATTGAAAGCTACTTCACCAATTACTTTCAAAGTGGTCAAGGATTCAAGCTCTTTTCTATACAATATTTTAGAGGTGAAGCCTTCCATCATTGTTATTGCTAGAATGCTTATCAAGAGTGAGCCTAATAACGCCCCCACGTAAATAAATAACTTATTTGGACTAACCGGAAATTTTGTGGCTTGGGCACTATTGATTACACGACTGTCTGAAAGTGTAGAAGCATATGACAATTCACTTTCCTCCTTTTTCTGTAACAAAAAGGAATAAATTCCATTCTTTACATTCTGGTCTCTGCTGATTTCAAGCATTTCTCTTTCTTTTTGAGGAATTGAACTCAACATAGAATTATACTTACTGTTGGTTGCTGATAAATTATTTCTACTGGCCTCTAAGTTTTTTCTCTGATTTTGAAGATTATCTTTTATTCCCGGTCTTATCTTATTTATCTGATCTCTTAAGGAAACAAGAATGGGATTGTTTTCGGCAACTGTTTTTCTGAGTTTTTCATACTCAAGCTCTTTGTTATTTAAATCATTTAACAATTGAGATAAATTGGGATCAGATACGCCTATAGTTGAGGGAGACATGCCCGAACTTAAATTACCTTTTGAAATTGCCCCATCAACCTGATCCAAAACGGCTAGTTGCATGTTAATCTTACCCAATTCCTGGTCGTTACTACTCACGTTTTGCAAATACAATTGTCCTTGAGTACTGATATCTGATGCCCCGCTTCCTGCTTTAAATTTCTGTACTGTTTTTTCAATCGAATCCAAATCTTTTGAAACAATATTCAACCTTTCTTCTACAAAATGTAATGTTGTTTTAGCAAGTGAGTTCTTCTCATCAATTGAAGCTCTATCATACATGTAAATCAATTGATTCAATACATCTTCTGCTTTTTCAGGCACTTCATCTTTAAATGTCAGTGAAATAATAGACGACAGTTTATTAGGCGATACCACCTGAAGGTCTTTCAGCAACAGGTTAGTGACATCTCTAGTTGAATTTAAACTAAAATAAAATGGTTTATCTGTTTCTTTTTGGCTGTAGCGTTTATTAGGGATGAATTTCAATTTACCATAAGCTGTAGGCAACCATTCATTTATCATGCCTGCATATTTGTTATTCAATAAAATTCCACCCGTTTTCTCATCATATTTAAGAGAAATTTTTGATGATTGTTTTATTGAATCAGGGTTTTCCGCAATAATAGTTACAGGTGAAAGTGTGTATGCAGAAACATCTCTAATCTTACCTTTTTGAAGTACCTGTGAATATAGATGCAAACTCTTTACCACATTATTCATGATGGATTTAGATTGCAATACCTCAACTTCATTTTCTATGATTTTTTTTGTATTTATCATATTCAAAGATTCCATCGCTTTGCTGTCATCGGCTCCTTTTTTTTGGTCTTTAATAATAACTGTCGCAGATGCCTCAAATTTAGGAGTTGCATACCTGAGATATATATAGGCACATGCAATAAAGAAGAAAAAAGATATTACAAATAATGGCCAGTAAACTATATATCTATTTAATAACTGGGTAAATAAATTTTCTTCTTGTGGGGTAGGTACTTTTGACTTTTTCAATTTCTAGAGCTTTATTTTTAAATTAATTAGTTCCTGATAAATGCAGTAAGAACTAATGCAATTACAGACAAGCCGCCAATTATTGAAGGCCATAATTGCTGATTTCTATTGGCATTGATCACTTTCCATTTATTTGCTTCTACATATACAATGTCATTAGGCTCCAGATAATAATAGGGTGAGCTTAAAAATGATTTTGAGTTCAAATCAATTCTTGTTACTTTTCTTTTGCCTTCAACTTCTCTCACTAACAAAACATTTTCTTTTTTTCCATACACAGTAATATCACCGGCGATACCAAGCGCTTTAAGCATGGAAATTTTTTCATTAGGCACATTAATAACCATGGGTTTACCAACCTCACCCACAACCGTAACTTCAAAATTGAGATGACGTATGGTAACAATCGGATCAATGAGTAATTTTTTATCGACAATCATATTGGTGATGTCGGCCTTTAGTTGCTTTTTAGTAATACCATTAGCTTTAATCGTACCTAAAATGGGCAATTGTAAATTACCATCTGAATTCACTAAATATCCTCCGGCAGAAGTAGAACCAGTTGTTGTAGACGTGCTCGTAGCTAAAATATTCGGGGCATTAAAAACTGCTGATGCTTCGGGATTTAAACTACTGATGTAAATACTTAAAATGTCATTTTTCTGAATGATTGGTTCTGGGATTTCTGACTTTGATAGCATTATCGTAGTATCTGCTGTCTCGGAAAAATAGGTTGTAGTTTTTTGTGATGTTGTACATGAAGAGAAATTAACAATCATCAAAATTAAAATAGGAAACAGAACACGTGGTAAGCGCATATTTTTTATTTTTTTCTTGTTTAGTAATGGTTTCAGCAATATCTGTATGTAAATCATGGTAATAACAGACTTATTTCAGGGTCTTTCTTAGGAAGGAATAATAAAGAATATTCTAAAAAGCAATGTAACACTTTTTAATTAGAGATAATACTCCAAACGGTTACTTCCAAAAGTAATATTCATCTTTTGCAATTGCAAATTATTTAATTAAAATTTGAAGATTTTTTGGGGAGGATTGGGCTGGATAGGCTGGATAAGAGCTAGATAAGCTGGACAGGCTAGATATGCTTGATAAGATGGATAGGCAACAGCAATCAACTTGACAAAAAACAAAGTCCAAACTTTCAATGATGATTAATTATTACATTTGCCTCAAATTATAAAGCATATTTTAAATATTTTCTAATGAAACAAGTTTATATCATTTCTGCGGTAAGAACGCCAATGGGAAGCTTTGGTGGTTCTCTTAAATCATTCACAGCAACTCAATTGGGAGGCATTGCGATTAAAGGTGCAGTTGAAAAAGCAGGAATCAACCCTGAATTGGTTCAGGAAGTAATCATGGGCTCTGTTATACAAGCCAATCTCGGACAGGCACCAGCCAGACAAGCCTCTAAATTTGCAGGGCTTCCTAACGAAGTGATTTGCACAACAGTAAATAAAGTTTGTGCCAGCGGTATGAAAGCCATTGCCATAGCGGCACAAAACATCATGCTTGGAGATGCTGACGTTGTAATTGCAGGTGGTATGGAAAGTATGAGTAATGTTCCATTTTATTCCGAAAATATGAGATGGGGTAACAAATATGGAAATGTTTCTTTAATCGACGGTTTGGTTAAAGACGGACTCACAGATGTTTATGATGGTAAGGCCATGGGTAATGCCGCTGAACTTTGCGCTTCTGTATGTAACGTAACTCGTGAAGATCAAGATGCTTTTGCTATTGAAAGCTATAAAAGAAGTCAGGCTGCGATAAATTCAGGAAAATTCGACAATGAAATTGTACCGGTTCCAATCCCACAACGCAAAGGTGATCCCATAATGTTTGCCAAAGACGAGGAACCATTTAATGTAAAATTTGATAAAATTCCAGAACTAAAAGGTGCCTTTATTAAAGAAGGAACTGTAACCGCCGCTAATGCGTCTACAATGAATGACGGCGCGGCTGCACTAGTTTTAATGAGCAAAGAAAAAGCTGAAGAACTGGGTCTAAAACCAATTGGCATTATACGTTCTTTTGCTGATGCGGAGCAAGCGCCTGAGTGGTTTACCACAGCTCCTTCATTAGCAGTCCCCAAAGCTGTTTCCAAAGCAGGTTTGACAATGGAAGACATTAATTTCTGGGAGCTCAATGAAGCATTTGCAGTTGTGGGAATAGAAAATTCAAGAAAGATGAATTTAAATCCGGCTACAGTAAATGTGAATGGTGGCGCTGTTTCTTTAGGTCATCCTTTAGGCTGCAGCGGTGCCAGAATCATTGTAACACTACTTAATGTTCTCAAACAAAATAATGGGAAATTGGGTGCCGCCGGAATTTGTAATGGTGGCGGTGGAGCTAGTGCCATGGTCATTGAAAATTACTAAAACACATTTCAACGTATATTCAGGATGTCATCACTGGCATCCTTTTTTTATGGTTTCTTTTAAACAAAATATCATTTTGTTGAAAAAAATTAATGAATGACTCATTTTTGAATTTGTTTGTATGGCATTGATAGAATAAATTTGCAACTCATTAATTAACAAGAAACAAAAAAAAGATGCGACAAATCACCTTTAGGGAAGCTTTAAGAGAAGCTATGCAGGAAGAAATGAGACTTGATGAAAGAGTATTTCTAATGGGAGAGGAAGTTGCTGAATATAACGGCGCTTATAAAGTTAGCCAAGGCATGCTTGATGAATTCGGCGAAAAAAGAGTAATTGATACTCCAATTGCTGAGCTTGGATTTTCTGCAATAGCTGTTGGAGCTGCACAAAATGGCTTACGTCCAATTGTTGAGTTCATGACTTGGAATTTTGCGGTATTAGCTTTAGATCAAATTTTAAATACGGCTTCTAAAATGTTGGCAATGAGTGGCGGACAGGTAGGATGCCCGATTGTTTTCAGAGGTGCCAATGGAAGTGCGGGACAACTTGGAGCGCAACACTCTACGGCATTTGAAAGCATGTATGCCAATATTCCAGGTTTAAAAGTTATCTCTGTAAGCAATCCTTACGATGCAAAAGGACTTTTAAAATCTGCCATCAGAGATGAAGATCCTGTGGTATTTATGGAAAGTGAAGTTATGTATGGCGACAAAGGCGAAGTACCAGAAGGAGAATATTTGATACCAATCGGAAAAGCCAATATCGTAAGAGAGGGTAGTGATGTAACCATTGTTTCTTTCAACAAAATGATGAAGATAGCTATAGGAGCTGCTGAAGAATTAGCTAAAGAAAATATCAGTGCTGAAGTAATCGACCTGAGAACAATCAGACCATTAGACTGGTTTACTATACTTGAAAGTGTAAAGAAAACCAATAGACTTGTTATTGTTGAAGAACAATGGCCTTTTGCTTCTGTTTCTTCAGAAATCACTTACAGAATACAAAAAGAAGGTTTCGATTACTTAGATGCTCCCATTAGACGTATCACATCTGTTGATGCACCGATGCATTATGCACCTAATCTTGTTGCAGCTTATTTACCCGACGTTACCAGAACTGTAAAACTGGTAAAAGAGGTTATGTATATGAGCAAGTAAAATATCCTTTTATAGAGATAACTTATGAAAAAGTGCTCGTTTGCCATATTGATTATGTTGAGTTTGCAAACTAACGCACAACGTATGTTTTTTACCACATTCTTTGGAGCATCTGCATATAAGGGCGATTTACAACCCAACACTTTAAATTTATTCCAAGCTAAATCTGTCGGAGGATTAGGATTTGATTATGAAATAACCGACAGAATTTTCGCAAAACTAGAATTTAACGTCGCACGAGTAAATGGCGATGATAAATACAATCCTAGAAATAGGGCCCGTAACCTCCGCTTCAAATCTGATATTTATGAAATTTCGCTCATGGGGGAATACAATCTTTTTGATTTGTATGATTATCAGGTGACGCCCTTCTTTTTTGCTGGTATTGCTTATTTCAAATTCAGCCCTTTTGTAGATTTATCTAATGGTGCGCGCGCTTATCTCAGAGAATATAGCACAGAAGGACAGGGTTTTTATCAAGGCAGAACCCTTTATCAAGTTGCCGAATGGAGTATCCCTTATGGTTTTGGATTGCAATGGGCGATAACTAAAAACATCAGAATGGCCGCTTCCATTGGG
>CALPIT020000007.1 GCA_943323705.2 Streptomyces griseus | reverse complement strand
CAATATCCTTAACCCCATCGAAGGTGGAGTGTTTTTGTGAAATACCCTTTGCATCTTTGCCCCCTTGCGAACTTTGCGCGAAATAATTCGTGAATTCGTGGTTATAAAAATTCAAAAAAAATTCGTGAATAAATACCTCACCCCCAACCCCTCTCCCGTGTGAGAGGGGAGCAAATAAAATTATCTAAAAAAATCGTGAATTCGTGGTTATAAAAATTAAAAAAACAATTCGTGAATTCGTGGCTTTAAAAAATAAAAATTAATAATTCGTCAATTCGTGGTTATAAAAATTCAAAAAAAAAATCGTGAATTCGTAGCTATCCCTCATTTTATTTTTTTTCATTTTTATTATTCACCAACATCCATCTCGAAGTTTCGTAAATAGCTGAGGTCAACAATGAATAATGATTTTTCAAAGAATCAGATTGCGCTTTTGTTAATGGCGGTAATCCATTTTTTACTGGAATCAATTCCTCTTTTTTAATCCTGATATTTTTCCTATAAAAATAATCATCGCCAACAACTCCAATCCAGCCAGGAGCATGATAAATAATAAACGCGGCATTATCTTTCTTTTCTGAATTTAGTACATCTCGGCCCAACGTCGTATTTAAATAAGGCTGCTGGATCATCCCAGCAATGGTGGGCAATACATCTATTTGTGAAACCGGCTCTTTATGTAATTGTGGACTTAACAAAAAAGGTGCATAAAATAAAAGCGGAATGTGCTCATCGCTCAATCGCTGTTCTGTCCAGGCATTGGGATATAGTGCTGAAGCATTCCCTTCCACACCATGGTCGCCAACAAAAACAAAAATGGTATTGTTGAAATAACTTTCTTTACTCGCAGCTTCGATAAACTTGCGGTAACAGTAATCCGTATACGCAAAAGCATTGTATTCCTTCAATGACTCAAATCCATTTTTTTTGAGTTCCTCATCAGCAATGGTTTGCTGAACAAAATCATTATCTTCAATCGGAATATCAAATGGGCGGTGGTTATCCGCAGTTTGAATAATGGCAAAAAAAGGTTTATTCTGTTTGGCCAAAACACCATTGGCTTCCAAAAAAAGATTTTTATCACTGATACCCCAAACATTCATTTTGGACGATTTGTAACTTCCCTCTTCAAATATTTTTACATCATTGATGTTTTTAATTAGGCCACTGAAATTATTGAATTGACTGCGTCCGCCAATGAAATAATATTTATCATAGCCCAGAAAATCGTTGATGATGGTACGTTGATTTACTGATGCTTCATTTCTTGTTGCAAACTTACTGAGCTGTACATCTGGCGTTCCAGTAATAGTAGCAAATACGCCTCTTGCTGTTCCAAAAGTTGGAGAAAAACACTTTTCAAAGAAAATACCCTGCTTACATAAATTATTGAAATAGGGAGTGGCGTTCAGCACATTTCCGCTCATGCTACTTTTATACATACTAAAACTCTCACAAATCACCAGCACCACATTGGGCTGAGATTCTATGGCTTTACTGTCGGGATGTAAAATTCTGTTGTAGTTATATAACTTTCTTTCAGTAGGGTCTATATTTAAAAAATCGGCAATGGTATTATAATATAAGTTCGCATTGGTATTGTAATCGGGATCTCTAAAACTTAATGTGGTGAAAAAATTCTGCAATGGATTCAAGGCCAGATTGCTTTTAAACTCTTCATTCAAACGGAATGCCCTCAAAAAATTAAGCGGTGCAGCAGTTAAAAAGCCATAAATAAACCAACTCATGATCATCAAAGCAGCAATATGCCATCTTCTTCTGTAATCAAATTTGTGAATGTTGCTATTGTTGTCTTCAACTACAACATGCGTTTTGTTGAACAATTTATAAATAACCAACACAGCCACAAATAATGAAATCAAAATCCAAACAATAGGATAACTCTGCCAAACCATTTCCAAACTTTCTTTAGGATCTTCAGCAAATATCAGCGCATCAGCATTCAGTCGGGCATTAATATAAGCAAACTGTCCAAAATCGGCTCCATAGAAAAACAATACCAATAAGGTAATGATGCCTAGATAAATTGTCCAGGTTTTTTTAGTCTGTTCACTGTAAAAAGGCGACAATTTATGGTAGGTAGATAATATGATAATGGGTGATAACACAATGGCGATCCATCTCAGATCATATTTCAAACCCAGCCAAAATGAGGGTAACAATTCAAGGAAGCCAATTGATTGTGGCTTAAAGCAAACCACAGTTGCCATTCTGAACGCAGTGAAAATAATCAGATAAATAAAAAACAATCTAACAATCCACTGGATTGTTTTTGGCACACGCCATTTAATCAGCATAATTCGATTTCCTTAATTTTTGTAAAGATAACAGACAAGCTGTTTAGTTCATCAGCTTTTTATTGTTGACCAAAACATACTTTGCCGTTTCATACCAAGCCGCAGCCAGTTTTCTCATGTGGTCTTTTATTGAATCAGTAACCTTATTTTCCGGAATAGGAAAGTCATCTGTAACTGAAACAAAATCTTCTTTCTGATTGTCCAAACACATTCTGTAATAATATTGATTGCTTACCAAACCTATCGTTGACAAATCAGGATCTTTGATAAAAGCATATCGTTCTTTGTTGTCATTTTTATCAAATAAATTCCTGCCAAAGCTGCTGTTCTTGTAAGCTATACCGGAAATAGAAGCCAGAGTTGGCAGGATATCCATTTGAGAACAAACATTTATTTCGCGATGGGGAGGCAGAAGCTTTGGTGCATAAAATAGCAAAGGAACATGCTCTGCCAGAATATTTTGTTGTGTAAAACTTTTCGGAAACATGTTGCCCGCATCTCCTTTGATGCCATGGTCGCCTACAAAAACAAAAATGGTATTATCGAAATACTTTTCTTTTTTAGCTGCTTCAATGAATTTGCTGAAATTAAAATCTGTGTAACGAAATGCATTCAATTGGCCATTGTCTTCATAACCGTATTTCTTTAATGTATCAGCGGGATATTCTATTTTTTTAAACTCATTCAAATCTTCAGTAGGAATAGTGTAGGGTCGATGATTATCTGCCGTTTGAATAATGGCGAAGAAAGGCTTTTGTTGTTTTGCCAGCAATTTATTGGACTCAAGAAATAAATTTTTATCACTAATGCCCCAAACATCTACTATCTCAGAATTAAAATTTTCTTGTTCGTAAATATTCAAGTTGTTGATATTATTTTTCAACACCCCACGAATATTAGCCCATGTTGTACTGCCACCTAGAAAATAAAATTTTTCATAGTCTTTGAAATCATTAATTATGGTGTGTTGATCTACAGCCAGTGGATTACGGCTTGATGTTTTAGGGAATTCTACATCAGGCGTTCCGGTGATGGTTGCCCATACGCCTCTTGCCGTTCCAAATGCAGGCGTGAAACACCTTTCATAAAAAACACCATTTTTACAAAGCTCATTGAAATAAGGTGTTGGATTCAATTTATTTCCAAACATAGAACTTTTATAGGCACTGAAACTTTCACAAATGACCAATACAATATTGGGACGGATTTTTATACTATCATTGGCAGATTCCAATCTTGTGTAATTAAGTTTTTCAACATCAGGATTTTTTACACCCAAATATTCCGCCATCATCGGATAATCGGATTTTACTTTTGCCAAATCAAATTTTACATTTCTGAATTTCATCGTACTAAAAAAACTCTGAAAAGGATTTAATGCGGTATTGGCTTTGAAATCATCTGTAAATTCAAAAGCATCGCTCCATCGCAATGGGTATTGACCTAGTCTGCCAAATGTAAATGCCGATAACAATAATAAGACTGAAATGTAAATCCCAATATCTAAAAATTTATTATTGGCAGGGGCAGGTTTTTCGTTTATTTTTTTGATGAGATGTAACTGCCCCTTATAAAAAAATACCAACGCCACCAGCAATGCGATATTTATTTTCAAAATGGGATAGGTTTGCCACATCATGTTTGCAGATATGTTTGCATCAGCCAGGAAATTCAATGCAGCAGCATTGAGCCTTTGTTTGAGGTAATCATAATGATAAAAGTCAACTCCGTAGAAAATCATCATGATTAAAAACACTAGTGAAATAAAAACTACCCAGAACTTTTGTGCAGGTTTGTTTTTAAAAGGATGTAATGGTTTTATTGCAGAAAGAATTAACATAAACAAGCCTAAAATGGCAACGAATCTGGCATCAAACCTTAATCCCATTAAAAATGTAGAACCGCTGAATGGTCTGATATCCGCTTTGTAATGATAGAAAAAAAGCAAGCGATAAAGTGACATGAATACCATGAATGAAAGCATCACGGTAAAAATCCAACGAATAAGCCGAGGAAAAGGCTTTATGACCATATCTGATTAAAATTAGAGTGAGGCAAAAATAGATTAATTATTTTTGTTGCGAACCATGAGCCACTAATAAATAGCTTTAGCCCCATATTAGAAAGCTGTTTTTTTAACATATCTTACAGATTATTTTAAAATGAATTATTTAACAGAAACAGACAAGGCCATTTTTGAAATCATCAACGGGAAATGGCATGCTGATTGGCTGGATTTTTTGATGCCATTCGTTCGAAATTCACAAACCTGGATTCCTTTTTATTTGTTTCTTTTCTTGTTTGTGTTATTTAATTTCAAAAAAAATATGGGCTGGTGGTTGCTTTTTTTTGCGCTTGCACCAATTGTAGGCGATTTAATCAGTAGCGGTTTTATTAAAAACAATTTTCATAGGCTTCGACCATGTAATGACCCGGCTATGGTTGGACATGTAAGGCTTTTATTAGGCTATACGCCTCAAAGTTCGAGCTTCACTTCGTCACATGCCACCAATCATTTTGCAATGGCAGTTTTCTTCTTTTACACCTTGAAACCAACGATAAAAAAATATGCTTATTTGTTTTTTGTATGGGCGGCTTCAATATGTTATGCCCAGATTTATGTGGGTGTTCATTATCCATTAGATATTATATGTGGTGCTATTCTAGGGTTTTCTATCGGATATTTCATATCATTGCTCTTCAATAAATATTTCGGACTTTCTTAAACATGGAAATACTCATATTAATTTTACTGATTTTTGTTAATGCGCTTATTGTCGTCAGTGAAATTGCATTAATCAGTGCAAGACGTTCAAGAATAGAATCGCTTGCCAATAAAGGTGATGAAAAAGCCAAAAAGGCGTTGTATTTGATAGATCATCCCGAAAGATTTTTAAGCACTGCACAAATCGGCATGACACTCATCGCGATCCTTACGGGTGTGTACTCAGGAGAGAAATTTGGAGATGAATTAAAGCCGTTTATAGAGCAATTTGAACCCTTAAAAGCATATGCTGGAACCATCGCTACTACAATTGTAGTAATTATTGTTACATTCCTTTCTGTGATATTTGGAGAATTGATTCCCAAAAAATTGGCCATGCTGAAAGCAGAAAAAATTGCCAGAAGCACTGCAGGCACCATGCATTTTGTTTCTTCTTTTCTAAAACCATTAGTTTGGCTGTTATCAGTGATTTCAAATTTGATATTTAAAATCTTCAACATCAAAAAACCTTCTGATTCCGGCGTTACCGAAGAAGAAATCAAAGCCATGATTACAGAAGGCAGCGAGCATGGTTCTATCGAAGAAGATGAAAAAGAAATTATTGAAAGGGTATTTCATCTAGGTGACAGAAATATCACATCACTAATGACGCACCGCACAGAAATCATTTGGTTGGATATTAATGATACAGTAGAAACAGCTAAATCTAAACTAGATGAAGTTATCTTCAGCACTTACCCACTTTGTGATGGCGCTATTGATGAAATCAAAGGTTTGGTTTATGTAAAGGATCTGGTGAAAGCGGCACCTACAACAAAACTTCATACTTTATTAAAACCCGCTCTTTATGTTCCGGAAAATAATTCGGCATATCAACTTTTAGAAAAAATAAAGACTTCAAAAATTCATGCTTCATTCATTGTGGATGAATATGGTACTGTTGAAGGTATGATAACGCTCAATGATATCATGGAAGCCATTGTGGGCGATGTGCCGCAAACTGGTCAGGATGAATATGAAATCATTAAAAGAGAAGATGGCAGTTTTCTTGTGGATGCGTTAATTCAATTCTACGACTTCCTTAGTTATTTTGAAAGAGCCGATTGGATGAATGAAGGTGAACATGAATTTGATACACTTGCCGGATTTGTATTGCACGAGTTGGAACATATTCCTGTTACAGGTGAAAAATTTTCTTGGAAGGATTTTAAGTTTGAAATCATCGATATGGATGGACAAAGAATTGATAAAATACTAGTGATGATTTCTGAAGAATTGAAGGAAGAGATGGAAGAAAGTTAGGTTATTTGGCGTTTGGCGTTTGGTGTTTGGTGTTTGTTTGTGTCCCGACTTTAACTTTTACATTTTACATTGGATATTTTACATTTTACATTTAACAGCAACTATTTAGCTTTTTAAAACGGCTTAAACCTATCCTCCGGATTATTCAATTTCGTACTTCTTCTCTTCCCATCAACAATCACATGAATAATGCTCATTTGCTCTGATTTGTATTCGTACAAAATATTGTCCTGTACTTCCATTGATTTTATCGACTTCACTTCATCAATCTGAAAATAGCTTTGAATGGTTTCCTCATTTTGTTCATATCCAACAAATGAAAGTTGAAGTGATTTTTCATTGACACTTATTTTCAGATGTTGTTGAATATAATTACTCACTAAAGTTTCCATTGCTTTTTTATCTGAAGGAGCGAGGAGATCAACTTTTATTTTGTTGCTCTTTCTCAACACTGCTTCTAAATCACTGGTAAAAATCTTACAACTGATTTCAAGTGAATTTTCTTTGGCATTGTGTTCAATTTCTGTAACGCTAACATAGACGGGATGATGTGCAGCACCAGAAAATAAAAAAAGCAATGCTATCAGCATTATGAAACCTGTAATTGATGATTTGGGTATTATAAAAAATGAATTTTGTTTCAATTGAATCATGTAATTTGAACTCAAATCTATGCTTTAGCTTTCAAGAATTTCAATAACGATGGAAGATTTTAGTTTTTATTTTCAATGGGGATGGTCGCATATTATTAGCTGGGATGCGATGGACCATCTGTTATTTTTATTAGCACTTACAGCTGTTTATCTTTTTGAAAACAGAAAACAGGTTGTGATATTAATCACTGCATTTACCATCGGGCATTCACTGACATTGGCTTTGAGTATTTATGATACAATCCATTTCAAATCTTCATGGGTTGAATTTTTAATTCCCCTAACAATTGTTATTACCGCCGCTTTAAATTTTTTCAGAAAAGATTTTGAACTTAAACGACAGGGTTATACGTATTTTATTACCTTGATTTTTGGTTTGGTACACGGAATGGGATTTGCCGGCACTATCAAAATGACATTAGCCGAATCGCAGTACATAGCTATCCCATTATTTAGTTTTAATGTGGGCATTGAAGCCGGACAAATTGTTGTCGTATTCATGATTCTTTTATTATCGCAGATTGTTGTTCCCCAGCTTGGATTTGCCAGAAAATGGTGGGTATGGTTATTATCAGGCATTTCATGTGCAGGAGGAATTTATTTTGCTTTAACAAGATTGCCCTTTTAAAGCGACTAAAAATCAATACTTTTACAACCTTAAATTCCAGTCATGACTAAACGAATTTTATTATCCCTTTTCATTTGCTTTTCAGTAACTACCCTTTTTGCTCAGGATATTAGAAATAATCCAGGTAGTAATCATGGAAATCGTTTCGAACAATTAGGCTCCATTTTGCCAACTCCCAATGAATACAGAACAGCTAGTGGCGCACCAGGTTCTAAGTACTGGCAAGAAAGATGTGATTATAATATCGTTTGTGAATTGGATGAGCCCAATCGTAAATTATTGGGTAAGGAAACACTTACTTTTTACAATAACTCTCCAGACGCCTTGGAATATCTTTGGCTGCAATTAGATGAAAACCAGCAAAGCACCAACAATAATGCTGGATATGAAAGCAGCAATACCATGCCGTCTCAAATTAGCGAACAAGATATCGCCAGATTACAAGGAAAAAAAGATAAAGAATACGGCGACAATATTGTAAGTGTGACAGATGCAATGGGGAAATCTCTCAATTACAATATCAATAAAACGATGATGAGAGTGGACTTACCCAAAAAACTAAAATCAGGTGAAAAATTCATTTTCAAGATAGAATGGAATTATTTCATTCCCGACAGAATGAAATACGGTGGCCGTGGTGGTTATGAAAATTTCCCTGAAGACGGTAACGATATTTTCACCATGACACAGTGGTACCCAAGATTATGTGTTTATTCTGATTTTCAGGGATGGCAAAATCATCAATTTGTAGGGACAGGTGAGTTTGCTTTAATTTTTGGCAATTTCCAGGTAAGTATGACTGTACCTGCGGATCATGTAATTATGGCTACCGGACAGGGACAAAATTATCAGAAAGTTTTAACTGCCGCACAATTTAAAAGATGGCAAACAGCACAAACAGCAAAAGACGTAATTGAAATTGTAACACTTGCAGAAGCTATGGCGCGCGAAAAACAAAAAAGTACTGAGAAGAAAACTTGGATGTTTAAAGCCGATAGTGTTCGTGATTTCGCTTGGGGCAGCAGCCGCAAATTTGTTTGGGATGCATTGCCAATTGTAATAGAAGGCAAGAAAGTAATGTGTATGAGTGCTTATGGAAAAGAAGCTTACCCTTTATACCGCAAGTTCAGCTCTAAAGTAATTGCACATACTATTAAAACATATTCGCAGTTCACCATTCCTTATCCATATCCAGTAGCACAGAGCATCGAAGCGGCTAACGGCATGGAGTATCCGATGATTTGTTTCAACTATGGCAGATGTGAAAAAGATGGCACTTATTCTGAAGGTATAAAAAATGGAATGCTAGGTGTAGTGATACATGAGGTTGGTCATAATTTCTTCCCTATGATCATAAACAGTGATGAAAGACAATGGAGCTGGATGGATGAAGGTTTGAATACTTTTGTTGAATACCTTACTGAAGAACTTTGGGACAACAAATTTCCTGTGGGACGCGGACCAGCCTACAAAATTGTCGACTACATGAAATTGCCTAAAGACCAGCTGGAGCCAATTATGACCAACAGCGAAAACATTATTCAGTTTGGACCTAACGCTTATTCAAAACCTGCAACTGGTTTGAATATTTTGAGAGAAACCATCATGGGTAGAAAGAATTTTGATTTTGCATTTAAAAAATATTGTCAGCGCTGGGCATTTAAACATCCTACGCCTGCAGATTTCTTCCGCACCATGGAAGATGCCAGTGCTGAAGATTTAGATTGGTTCTGGAGAGGCTGGTTCTATAACACAGATCCTGTTGACATTTCATTGGATACGGTTAAATGGTCTGTTGTAAATACTGATGTTCAAGAACCAAGAACAACTGAAGAAAGAACGACTACTATTTCTATCGCAAAACCTATTCAAAATAGCTACGATGATATTTCTAAAATCAGAAACAGAGAAGATAAGAGTATTGTTTTTGCAACAGATGCTGACACGTCTTTAAGAGATTTTTATTGGAGATACGACCGTGGGCTTGCAAAACTTGATACCACTGCATTTGTAATTACAACACCTGCATCAACCTCTGAGGTATACACGCCAGAAGAGAAAATAAAGATTGCAGGAGAGAAAAGATTTTATGAACTAACTATGAGCAATAAAGGCGGTTTGGTCATGCCGATTATCATCGAGTGGACTTATAAAGATGGCACAAAAGAAATTGACAGAATTGGTGTAAATGTTTGGCGTAAAAATGAAAATAAGGTCATCAAATCTTTCTTAAAAGATAAAGAAGTAGTTTCAATTAAATTAGATCCTAACAGAGAAACTGCAGATATTGACGAGAAGAACAATACATGGCCTGTAGTCACAGAACCTAGTAAATTCCAGTTGTTCAAAGGAAAATCAGAAAACCGCGGAAGAAGAAATATGCCTGGAGGAACGAATCCGATGCAGAAGGGACTGTAATACAACGTTTAATGGTTGAAAAGTTTAAAGGTTTAATGGTCAGTGTCCGAAGTTAATTTTTGATAAACTAGATGGTGCTTGTAATTGTGTTCAATCATTTGTGACACTTTGTGCCTTCGTGACTTAGTGGCAAAACCCGCGTAGCGTCCTACAAATGCGTTGCCCCTTCCACATATTTTTTACCCTTATGCTTTTTCTCCCAATCCAACATGGTAGGAGTTTTATCTACTTTTTCAGGTTTTACATAAGGCTTTTTACCCGTTACAACTTTAGGTGCATTGGGATTGACGATATTGTTGTTACTCCATTGTTCTGTTCGGAGTAAACGACCAGCTTCATAATATCTCCATTCACCGTCTTTCACGCTATAGGGTTGCGCTTTTACAATTTTATAGTCAACGATTTCACCGCTTCCGGTGCCATAAACAGCAATGGTATCATAAGGTGCATCAGGATTATAGCCTTTCCAGTTTTCTTCATGTTCAAGCTCACCTAAAAAAGTAAAATATTGTTGCAATCCAGCTTTGCCACCATAGATGTAATTTTCTACCGAAAGCAAATCTCCCATTGTTGAATACTTCCTCCAGTAACCATGCTTCTCACCTTTTTTATAGATGCCTTCCTCAACTGACCCAGGTTCACCACGCATCTCTCCCTTTTCAATCACCCATTTGCCCACTTTTTGACCGGCATTATTTGTCGCATTAATGGTATCCCCATTTTGATTCAAACTGAAATCTTTGTATTGAGCGGATACAAATGAAGTGATGAATAAAAAAAGAAAGCAAACAAATAGCTGTAATTTGCGCATCGTTAGAAATTTTATGTTTCCAAATTTACAATTTTAGTTTTCGGAAACTTGTTAATTTAAAATTGTAGATTAAAAATAAATATTAAAACTGATTTATGAAATACCCGAAATAAAATGCCTCTTGACAAAAGGTGATGAGTTTCAAGGGTATTATATGTTACCAAAAACAAACTAAATTAACACATGAAGGACTTTAAAAAATATTTTATCATCAATACCGAACCAGAGATATTATACAATGCACTTACCAATGCAGCTACTATTCAGTTGTGGACCGGAGAGCCAGCAATTATGGAGCCTGTAGAAGGCACTGAATTTTCCCTTTGGAGCGACAGTATATGTGGCAAAAACATCAGCTTTGAACCCGGAAAGAAAATTGTTCAAGAATGGTATTTTGGAGAACAGGAAGAACCTTCCATTGTCACTATTATTTTACATAAAGATAAAAGCAAAACTTCCGCTGAATTAAGACATACCAATATTCCAGATGAGGATTACGAGGATATAGTTGCAGGTTGGGTGGAAAATTATTTTGGGTCGTTGATGGAGTTTTATGAGGAGTAAATTTTGTTCAAAAGGTTTAAAAGGTTCAATTAGTTCAAGAAGTTCTTACTTAAGGAACATTTTAAACGTTTTGAACATTTTTATTTAACGTCCACTTTCAACAAACTCGTGCCTTCATAGAAAGCCTCAAGCTCATCTCCTACTACACATTCACCAACACCGGCTGGTGTACCTGTAAAAATGAGGTCTCCAATGTTTAAAGAGAAATAATTAGAAATGTTAGAAATTAGTTTATCGAAACTGAAAAGCATCTGACCAGAGTTGCCTGTTTGAACAATCTCTCCATTTTTAGAAAATGTAAAATTGATATTTTTCTTGTTGATATCTGGCGTGATGTCTATAAACTTTCCAATGGCAGCAGAATTATCGAATGCTTTTGCTTTTTCCCAAGGCAACCCTTTTTTCTTGCATTCGTCTTGAATATCTCTGGCGGTGAAATCTATACCTACAGTAATCCCATTGTAGTAATTAGCAGCATGGCGCTCTTGAATGTATTTTCCGTTTTTGCTGATACGCAAAACCAGTTCACATTCATAGTTCAATTCATTGGTAAACTCAGGATAATAAAATGGAGTATGCGGTTGCAATAAAGCACTCTTAGGCTTCATAAAAATTACCGGCTCATCTGGGATTTCATTTCCCAATTCCTTGGCATGATCGGCATAGTTCCGTCCAATACAAATTATCTTCATTAATCGCTTTTGTCTGGGGTTAAAGATTGTTCAGCAACGAAAATAATGAAAAGGAAATTAAAAAAAGAATTAAAGAACTAAATATTATTGGGATTGAAGTTTTGGTTATTGTATAAGGTCATGGCTCTGTCTATGCCTATGGTAGCAAAATTTTCAATTATTTCAACAGACTTCTCTATTTTATACTTTACGGTGGGAATTTCATCATTTTTCCACTTACCAAGCACAAATTCTACTTGCATACCTTTTGGAAAAACATTCCCGATACCAAATCTAAGTTTGGGGTATTCATCGGTTCCTAAAATATTCTGAATGTCTCGCAAACCATTATGTCCGGCATGGGTGCCTGCTTTTCTAAGTCGAAGTTTATCTATGGGAAGTGAAAGGTCATCAACAATGGTCAACGTGTTTTCTGTAGGTATTTTTTCTTTTTCCTGCCAGAATTTAAAGGCACGTCCGCTAAGGTTCATAAACGTTGTAGGGCAAATACAAACGAATTGCTTGCCTTTATATTTCACCTCAGCCACATAAGCTAGCCTGTCTACTTTAAAACTCCCGCCATGTTTTTGCGCAAAGGCAAATACCACATCAAAACCAATATTATGACGTGTATTCGCATACTCATCACCGATATTACCAAGACCAACTATGAGGAATTTTGACATGAGAATAAAAATTTAGCCCCCTTTAATTCCCCCAAAGGGGGAAGATGATTGTGTTTTATTGAGCTCCCTCTCCTTTGGAGAGGGTTGGGGAGAGGCGCTACCCCATCCCATTCAACAACTCCTGCAAATCAGCTTCACTTCTAATCAGCACATCTCTTACTTTAGAACCCTGACTTGGACCTACCACACCTGCTGCTTCTAATTGATCCATCAATCTGCCAGCTCTATTATAACCCAATTTCATTCTGCGTTGCAATAGTGAAGTACTACCACTTTGACTGCTTACAATCAAACGAGCAGCATCTTCAAACAAAGCATCTTTATCATTCAAATCGAAATCTTTTCCGTCTGTATCTTTCTCATCGATATATTCTGGAAGCATGAATGCTTGTGGATAGCCGCGCTGGTCGCCAATAAAATCAACAATTTTGTCTACTTCAGGCGTATCTACAAAAGCACATTGCAAACGAACTATTTCACCGCCGTAACTAATCAGCATATCTCCTTTTCCAATCAACTGATCCGCACCGCCGGCATCCAAAATAGTACGACTATCAATCTTGCTACTTACTTTAAAGGCTATACGCGCCGGGAAATTCGCTTTGATAGTACCTGTGATGATGTTTACAGAAGGACGTTGTGTAGCAATGATCAAGTGTAAACCAACCGCTCTTGCCAATTGCGCCAACCTCGTAATCGGAATTTCTACTTCTTTACCTGCGGTCATAATCAAGTCTGCAAACTCATCCACTACAAGCACGATGAATGGTAAGAACTGATGGCCTTTTTCAGGATTCAATTTTCTTTCGGCAAATTTCTCATTGTATTCTCTGATGTTTCTGCAACCAGCCTCTTTCAACAAATCATAACGGTTGTCCATCTCAATACACAGTGCATTCAATGTATGAACCACTTTTTTAGTATCAGTAATAATGGCATCTTCTTCACCCGGTAATTTCGCTAGGAAATGTCTTTCAATAGTTTTATAAATACTCAGCTCCACTTTCTTTGGATCTACCAAAACAAATTTCAATTGTGAAGGATGCTTGCTGTACAATAAAGAAACAAGGATTGCATTCAAACCAACAGATTTACCTTGACCGGTTGCACCCGCCATCAGTAAGTGTGGCATATTAGCGAGGTCAACAATGAAATTTTCGTTGTCGATTCTTTTTCCAATAGCTATCGGCAATGCATAGTTGCTCTTTGTAAATTTATCAGAAGACAATAGGGTTTTCATACTCACAATCGTCTTCTTAGCATTAGGCACTTCTATACCAATTGTACCTTTGCCTGGGATTGGCGCGATGATGCGTATACCCAATGCCGATAAACTCAAGGCAATATCATCTTCCAAATTTTTGATACGAGAAATACGAACACCCGCTGCTGGGATGATTTCATACAACGTTACCGTAGGTCCCACAGTTGCATAAATCTTTTGAATTTCAATGTCGTAATTCTTCAGGGTGTTGATAATCTGAATCTTGTTGTTTTCCAATTCCTGAGGATCTTGAACAATTTTCTCGCTACCATGATTCTCGAGTAAATCAAGAGAAGGAAACTTATAATCTCTCAAATCAAGAATGGGATCCCAAATCGGTTTGGGCGGATTGTTTTCAGTTGTTTTTTCTTCAGTTTCTTCAGATTTGTTTTCTGCGGTTTTGATTTCCAATTCTAGACCAGAATTGTCTGTTACCGGTTGTTTGGTCTTGACCTCAGGAATCACTGTAACTGGCAACTCTTTTTTCTCTTCAATCAATTCCGGTTCTTCCTGTTGTTGTTCTTCAGTTTCGTCATCTTCTTCTTGTTGCTCTTGAACAAACAACTTAGCCTCTTCTTCTTTCTTTTCTTTCTTAGTTAAGGGCTTAGTCTTTTTATTATCAATGTCTTCGGCAGTATCAGTTTCTGTTTCTGTTTCTGTTTGGTCAAATGCCACATCTTTTTCTTTTGAAAATAATTTATCAAAAGCAGGATTAAACCTCCAGATGACATAACCCAAAAATGAAATAGCAATCACACCGAAAGTTCCTCCTTTGCCGATGGTCATGTTCATCCAGTCTTTGCACATATCACCAACAGCACCACCCCAAGGGAAAGAATTATTACCAAATATTGCAGCAGCGGTAACACTGATTAATGGCAAACCGACGATGAGATATTTAAGATTTCTGAAAATAGAAAAAACTTTCTTGCTGAAAAACATATTTACACCCATCACAAAAAAGAAAGAGCAAAACAAATAGGAGGCAATACCAAAACCTTTGTAAATAAAGAAATGTGAGATGTAGGCTCCAAAAGTACCCATCATATTATTGACCTCAGTTTCGGTTCCCCAGAATAATTTGCTACCCTCAGAAATAACCTTACTTTGGTCTTCATCCCATGTAAACAAATAAGAAGTGAACGCCACGAAAAGCAGCAATCCAAAAAGTAATAAAATACTTCCTGTTATTTTATGGGTACGTTCGTCTTGAATCAGTTGTTTCAAACTTACCCTTTCGATTTTTTCTTCTTTGAGGTCTTCGCCGGAGGCGGATTTAGATTTTCCTTTTTTTGCCATTGTTTGCAAAGATATTAATTACCCAATTGCAATAGGGAGTGAATAAAGAATTTATAAAGATATTTTTTTATCAGAAGCGGCGGCGAAAAGAAGAATCCAGCCAATTATAAAACAAGTTCCTCCAATTGGAGTTATGGCTCCTACAAAACGAAACTTATCTTCTGTCAATGCCAAAAAATATAAGGAACCACTGAAAATGATCATGCCTGTTACAAACAACCTAGCAGCCCATACAACTCTTTTTTGAATTGAAGTATTGTAAATAATAGCCGCTATCATCAGCCCAAAAGCATGATACATTTGATACCTCACACCTGTTTCGAAAATTTGTAATGCAGATTCACTGATTATTTTTTTCAAACCATGGGCACCGAAAGCACCCAACATAACAGCTGTTGCAGCAAATAAAAAAGCTGTTTTGAGAAAACCTTTATGCATTTTGAAATCAGGTTTATTTGAATTTTTGAATGATATCGTGAATGCTTGTTTGATTGAGTTCCTTCACCAACATTATGATTTGCGCTTGAGTATAGAAGGGGTCTCTTTCTTTTAATTTCTGTTCTACAAAAAAGAGCATTTCTCCTTTATTTATTTTTTTAAGCAAAGGCCTTTTGTCGATTTCCAACAAAATATTTTCAATTAGTTTTACCGGATTAGCCTGCAAATAAACGGTAATTCCGTTTTCATTCATCCATTGCATGTTGCCATCATAACAAGGAGTTCCGCCGCCACAAGAAATGATGCAGTCTTTGTGAGCATCCATCGTGCGAAGCAAAGCTGATTCTTTTTCTCTGAAATAATTTTCACCTTTTTTCTCAAAAATGGCTTCTACAGACATGCCTTCCTGATTTTCAATGATGTCATCCAAATCAAAATAACTCATCCCAGTTTCGGAAGCCCATAGCTTTCCCCAATAAGATTTCCCGGAACCCATGAAGCCGTTTAGGAATATGCGCATAGATAAATGTTTGTAGCCCCCTTTAATTCCCCCAAAGGGGGAACTTGTTTGGCGTTTGGTGTTTGTTGTTGTTCGTTTGAAATTATCAAATTATTTCATCATCAAATTATCAAATTGGCTTTAACTCTTCTTCTTATAATCCCCTCTCTTCCATGCTTTAATAAATTCATTCCAAGCGAAAGGATTAAAAATATTTTGTGGTGCTATTTGTCCTGAATAATATAATTTTCTGGATTGTTGTTGCATGTATTGAGCTGAGGCTTCTTTTCCATCAGATGGCAATGTAGACATCAGCAATCGTCGTTTAGCATAACTGTTGTTGTTTCTTGCAATTTCAATTTCATCATTAGGGATTTTTGTGTTTACAAAATCTCTTTCAAATTGCTCTCGGGAAGGTCGTTGCTTGATAATAGTTGCAGGTAAATAAACAGTATCTGTTACCATTAATTGAATCATACTAAATTGATTCCCTTTTAAATCAAGGGGAATTTCCACAAGTCTAGCCTTAAATCCAATACTTGTAAATTCAACTTTATCTCCTTTTAAAACCACAATACTAAAAACGCCTTCATCATTAGAAATGGTTCCTCTGTTCTGCCCTTTAACCATGATACTCACAGCAGGCAATCCTCTCAAACTATCTGCCGACATGACCACACCAAACATCTGTACAACAGAATCTTTAAATGTTTCAAACTGAGCTTTTACAGTAAATGGGAAGAGAAATCCGACAATAATAATAAACCTGATAAATTTTTTCATCAACAAAATGATTGCTATTTATAGAAATTATATTTCCAAAGATACCAACTAGCAGTTATTTTCTGTAATTGATAAACAAAATAAGTGGTTCATTGGTTATTTTTGCGACTCAATTAACTTTTTAACAAAAAAATCCGCGATGACCAACGAAGCAATCATGCAGGCGCTCAGCAATGTTCAGGAACCTGATTTAGGCAAAGACCTTGTAACATTGAATATGGTAAAAGATGTAGCCATCAATGGAAATGACGTTTCTTTTACTGTGGTATTAACTACTCCTGCTTGTCCGATGAAGGATATGATTATGAATGCTTGCATCAATGCAATTAAATTGCTGGTCAATAAGGAAGCTAATGTAACAGTAAATTTCACCAGCAATACCAGCACCAACAGAATGGATCCTAAAACTATTTTAGGTGGCGTGAAAAATATCATTGCTGTTGTGAGTGGAAAAGGTGGTGTGGGAAAAAGTACGGTTTCTGCTAATTTGGCTTTGGCCATAGCTGAAAGCGGTGCTAAGGTTGGTTTGATGGACGCCGATATTTACGGGCCGAGTCAACATATCATGTTTGGCATTAGAGGCGAAAGACCTTTAATGAAAGAAAATGGTGGCAAAGGATTGATTGTTCCGATTGAAAAATTCGGCATCAAAGTAATGAGCATAGGCTTGTTGATTGATGAAAAACAAGCGGTAGTTTGGAGAGGCCCAATGGTGAGCAGCGCCATCCGTCAGTTTGTAACAGACGTGGATTGGGGCGAATTGGATTATTTGATTATAGACATGCCGCCTGGCACAGGAGATATACATCTAACTATGATTCAAACTGTACCCGTAACAGGTGTCATCGTAGTCACCACTCCTCAATTAGTAGCATTGGCTGATGCCAAAAAAGGTATCGCTATGTTTGGACAGGCTCAATTGAAAGTCCCTGTAATTGGCATGGTTGAAAACATGAGTTATTTCACGCCAGCAGAATTGCCTGATAATAAATATTACATTTTCGGTAAAAACGGCGGTAAAAATCTGGCTGAAGAATTTGACATCCCATTTCTAGGACAAATTCCATTGGTACAAAGCATTCGCGAAGGTGGTGATTTGGGCATTCCCATTATGGCAAGTGATGATGAGATTTCTAAAAAAGCATTTTTTGAATTTGCTGGAAATGCGGTTAGGGGGATTGCGGTTAAGAATGCGGGAATCCCTTCGGGGGTTTAAATCGCTGCGCTGGTTTAACGGTTTAATTCGCTGCGCTGGTTTAAGGGTTTAATTCGCTGCGCTGGTTTAAGGGTTTAATTCGCTGCGCTGGTTTAAGGGTTTAATTCGCTGCGCTGGTTTAACGGTTTAATTCGCTGCGCTGGTTTAAGGGTTTAATTCGCTAAGCTAGTTTAAGATTTTAGTATCTTAGTTGGTTGTACTTTCTACCAACCATTAAACCATTAAACCATTAAACCATTAAACCATTAAACCATTAAACCATTAAACCATTAAACTTTTAAACCCTTAAAACAACATCTCCTACTCTGGCTCCAAATCCAACCAATCCAATGCATTTTTAAACAACATTTTTTCTCTGACTTCTTTTTTCATTTTCATGTTCTCAAGAAGTTGCCCTGGATGATGTTCTCCTAGCGGAAACGGATAGTCGCTGCCGAGACAGATAAAATCTTCTCCCATCACATCTATAATAAATTTCATTGCTTTTTCATCGTGCACCAAACTATCGATCCAGAATTTGCCTATATAATTTCGGGGATTGATGGGATTGTCGATGGCTACTAAATCAGGACGAACATTGAATCCATGTTCAATTCTGCCGATGGTTAAAGGAAAAGATCCACCGCCATGAGCAAATGCCACTCTTAGTTTTGGGAATTTTTCAAAAACGCCAGAGAATATCAATGAACAGATAGCGCGTGAAGTTTCAGCAGGCATGCCTACAAGCCAAGGAAGCCAATATTTTTGCATCTGCTGCTCTCCCATCATTTCCCATGGATGAACGAATAATGCACAACCCAACTCTTCAGCTCTTTTGTAGAAAGGAAAAAACATTTCGTCGCCTAAGTTTTTTCCGTTGATGTTGCTACCGATTTCCAAACCAGGCATTTTCAATTCATTGACACAACGTTCCATTTCTTTAATTGCCAAGTCTATATCTTGTAAAGGAATCGTACCAATGCCAATAAAACTTTTTGGTTTCTTTGCTACTGTATCTGCAATATGATCATTGAAAAATCTTGATGTTTCTAGTCCATCTTCAGGCTTTGCCCAATAGTTGAAAAGTACAGGAATCGTAGACAGCACTTGTACATCAACGTTAGTGTCTTTCATTTCCTTCAAACGCAATTTGGCATCGAAGCAATTATCTTCCACTTCTCTGAACAACTTATCTCCTTTCATCATACAGGCCTTGCAATTGCGATGTTCGAGATGTATGAAATCACCATAACCGAATTTCTTCACCCAGTTGGGCATTGAGGAAGGCATGATGTGTGTGTGGATGTCGATTTTCATGGAAATACTATGTTTGGCGTTTGGTGTTTGGTGTTGCGCTTCGCTTGTTTGGCGTTGGCGTTTGGTGTTTGTTGTTGAACTTGTTTGGCGTTTGGAATTAAATACTTAACAAAACAACGCCAAACGCCAAACACCAAACTTATTAACCTTTCCTCACCGGCGGCGCCATCACTGATCCGCATTTACTACAAGTACGTTTATGTTCATCTGAATAAAACCCATCCATAACAGGAGGTAATTGTTTTACAATATCAGAAACATGTAAATATTCTTCGTATAATTTTTCACCACAGTTTTCGCAATACCATAAGAAGCCATCGTCTTCCGTTTCTCTTACTTTTTCAATAACCAATCCAACTGTATTAGGCCCTCTTTGAGGAGAATGTGGTGTTTTTGGAGGAAGCAGAAACATGTCTCCTTCATTGATATGAATATCTCTAGGCACACCGTTATCAATAATTTTCACAACAATATCTCCTTCCACTTGATAATACAATTCTTCGCTTTCATTGTAGTGGTAGTCTTTACGGGAATTTGGCCCACCTACAACCATCACAATAAAATTTTCGGCATCTTTATAAATACAGTGGTTTCCAACAGGAGGTTTCAATAAATCTCTGTGTTCATCAATCCATTTTTTCAGGTTGAAAGGAGCAGCTATAGCCATATCAATTGATTTAGGGCCGAAAGGTAATTTTTTTTACTAAAAAAACCCATCTATTTTAAAGGTAAATTCGGTAAAAAAGCCTTTTCCCAGCCCGAAATTTATTTACCTTTATCGCATGCAACTGGAAATTCCAAAACAGCTCGAGAATTATATAGGAGGTGAATTTGTAAAACCATCGAACAATTCGTATCTCGACAATATCAATCCCGCCATAGGCGAAGTTTACGGTCAGATTCCTTATAGTACTAATGAAGATGTTGAAAATGCAGTTACCGCAGCAAAAAAAGCATTCACGGATTGGTCGGCCACTTCCACTGAAAAAAGATTTAGGATTCTTAATCGCATCGCTGATTTAATTGATGAAAATCATGAAGCATTGGCTTTGGCCGAAACGAATGACAACGGAAAACCATTGTGGTTAAGTAAAGAAGTAGATATACCAAGAGCTTCTTCCAATTTCAGATTTTTTGCTACCGCCATCATGAACTTTTCATCTGAAAGTCATGCTATGGAAAATAATGCTTTCAATATTACCTTACGTCAACCCATAGGTGTAGTGGGATGTATATCTCCCTGGAATCTTCCATTGTATCTTTTTACATGGAAAATAGCGCCAGCTCTTGCCGCAGGAAATTGCGTAATTGCAAAACCTTCTGAAGTGACGCCTGTGACAGCTTATTTACTGGCAAAGATTTCTAGAGAAGCTGGTTTACCTGATGGAGTGTTAAACATCCTTCATGGCGATGGACCAAATTGTGGAGAAGCCATTGTGAAACATCCTTCCATCAAAGCGATTTCATTTACAGGCAGCACCAGAGCTGGAGCACAAATTGCTTCTATAGCTGCACCGATGTTTAAAAAACTATCTCTTGAATTAGGAGGTAAAAATCCTTCTATCATTTTTGCAGACTGCGACTGGAAGAAAATGTTGTTTACCACCATTCGTTCTTCATTTGCCAATCAGGGTCAAATTTGTTTATGCGCAAGCAGGATATTAATTGAATCTTCTGTTTATGAAAAATTCAAAGCTGAGTTTATTCCCTGGGTGCAGAAATTAAATGTTGGCGATCCGTTAATAGAAACATCCAAACAAGGTGCGATTGTAAGCAAAGCGCATTTTGAAAAAATTATGGGCTGTATTGAACTCGCTAAAGAAGAAGGTGGAAAAATACTATCCGGTGGTCATGCGGTGAATGTTTCTGGTAGGTGTGAAAATGGCTATTTCATTCAACCGACAATAATCGAAGGACTAGGCCCGAATTGCAGAACCAATCAGGAAGAAATTTTCGGACCAGTAATTACTTTACAACCTTTTGATACGATTGAAGATGCTTTGCAATTGGCCAATGCTACAGATTACGGTCTCGCATGTACGATATGGACACAGGATATTTCCAAAGCCAATCATATTGCTGCAAAAGTTGAAAGTGGCATTGTGTGGATCAATTGTTGGTTGCATCGTGATTTAAGAACACCTTTTGGAGGAATAAAAAACAGTGGTGTTGGAAGAGAAGGTGGATGGGAGGCGTTGAAATTTTTTACGGAAGCGAAGAACATATGTACACAGTATTGATGCCACTAAGACACGAAGGCACAAAGGAACACTAAGTTTTTTTTACTTAGTATAGCCCTTATTGGCGCGCTAACTTTGTGGCAAAATATTTTTTCTTTGTGTCACTTTGTGTCTTTGTGCCTTTGTGGCAAAAAAATCTTTGTTTGAGGCCCCAATAAAATAAATATGAACCAAGAAATAATTAAAACAAACAATGCTGCAACTCCTTTAGGAGCTTACCCCCACGCCCGAAAAGTCGGCAACTTACTATTTCTATCGGGTATCGGTAGCCGAAGTGCTGTTGATAATTCCATTCCCGGTTTAGAGTTAGATGCAAATGGAAACATCGTGAAGTATGATATCGAAGCAGAATGTCATTCTGTATTTGCCAATGTGAAAGCCGTATTGGAAGCAAGTGGCAGCAGTTGGGATAAAATGGTAGATGTAACTGTGTTCTTAACCAACATGAAAAAAGATTTTCCAACTTACAATAAAATTTATGGCGATTATTTCAAAGGTGTGGAAGCTTGTAGAACAACGGTGGAAGTGAAGAGTCTGCCCACTCCTATATGCATTGAGCTGAAGGTAATTGCCACACTAGAGTAACTTGTTCAAAAAGTTCAAAAGGTTGAATAAGTTGATTAACGATTCCTATTAGAACACAAACCTTTTGAACATTTTGAACATATTCAACCTATTGAACAAAATAATTTGACTAAATGACATACTCTAACACACTCACATACGCCCAACAACTTGATGAACAGGATTCATTGAAACATTTCCGTGAACGATTTTATATGCCGATTGTGAATGGCAAAGAATGCATTTACTTCACTGGAAATTCGCTGGGATTGCAACCCAAAAAAACACAAGATTATGTTTTGGATGAGTTGGAAGATTGGGCTTCACATGGCGTTGAAGGACATTTCAATGCAAGAACACCTTGGGTGAGCTATCATGAAATATTTGAAGAACAGCTGGCACAAATCGTTGGTGCATTACCTGAAGAAATTGTGGTGATGAATCAGCTGACGGTGAATTTACATTTGTTGATGATTAGCTTTTATCGTCCAACTAAAGAGCGATATAAGATCATTTGTGAGGCCAAAGCCTTTCCTTCCGATCAATACGCCTTTCAATCACAAGTGAAATTACATGGATATCATCCTGATGATGCCATTATAGAAGTGCATCCTAAAAATGGAAAAGCCACAATCGATCATGAGGACATCATTGATACGATAAAGAAACATGGACATGAAACAGCGCTGGTAATTTTTGGTGGCGTGAATTATTACAGCGGCCAGGTTTTTGATATGCAAGCCATCACCAAAGCAGCACATGAATCTGGCGCCAATTGCGGATTTGATTTGGCTCATGCTGCAGGAAACATACACATGGAACTTCACGACTGGAATGTGGATTTCGCTTGTTGGTGTTCATATAAATATTTGAATAGTGGTCCGGGTGGAGTTGCAGGTGCGTTTATCCATCAACGTCATATCAACGATGAATCTTTGCCGAGATTAGCCGGATGGTGGGGACACAACAAAGACACCCGTTTCAAAATGGACAAAGAATTTCATCCAATTCCTACCGCAGAAGGATGGCAATTGAGCAATGCACCGGTGTTGAGTATGTCGGCACATAAAGCTTCATTGGATATTTTCACAGAAGCAGGCATGCATAATCTGGTTGCCAAAGGAAAAATGCTCAGTAGTTATTTGTTATTTATTTTGAATGAAATCAATCATCTCACCAATCATAATATTATTGAAGTCATTACTCCATTGGATGAAAAACAAAGAGGCTGTCAGGTTTCAATGCTGATGTTGGAAGATGGTAAAAGAATTTTTGACGAATTGATTAAAGCAGGTATCATTGCTGATTGGAGAGAACCGAATGTCATTAGAGTAGCTCCGGTGCCTTTATATAATACATTTGAAGACATTTTTAATTTTGGGAAGGTTATTAAGGAGAGCCTTTTAGGTTAAGTTGGTGATGTTTGATTTATTGTTCAAAAGGTTTAAAATGTTCAAGAGGTTCAAGATGTTGACTACTGAAAACACTAACCTTTATACTCATTAAAACTTTCGAACCAATTGAACTCATCAAACCAAACAAAATTTTTGAACTTATTAAACCTTTTGAACTTTTTGAACTTATTTTACCCTATTGAACTTTTTAAACTATTTTAATAATGCAAAAAGAAGTAACGATTATTGGTGCAGGCCTTGTGGGCTCTTTGCTGTCCATCTACTTATCAAAACAAGGATACAAAGTAAATATATATGAGCGCCGATCCGATATGAGAAAAATATCCATGAGTGCTGGTCGTTCCATCAACCTTGCATTAAGCGACAGAGGTATCAAAGCATTGGAAGAAGTGGGATTAATGGAAGAGATCAAAAAAATCGCCATTCCAATGCATGGTCGTCAGTTGCATCATGTAGACGGAACATCAGGTTATCAGGCTTATGGTAAAGAAGGTCAGTTTATCAATTCTGTTTCTCGTGGCGAACTCAATTGCACATTGATGAATCTTGCAGAAAAACATAATGTACAAATTCATTTCAACGAAAGGTGCGACAACATCAATTGGAAGACAAATGAAATTCATTTTACCAACACAGAAAAAAATGAATCTCATGTTGTAAAACAAGATTTAATTTTTGGAAGTGATGGTGCTTTTGCGGCTTCGCGTCTTACGCATCAATTACAGCATGATCGTTTTCAATATCAACAGTATTATATAGATTTTGGTTACAAAGAATTAACCATTCCTGCAGGAGCAAACGCTAATTTCCTTATGGAGAAAAATGCTTTACACATTTGGCCAAGAGGCAATTACATGTTGATTGCATTACCCAATGTTGACGGCAGTTTTACTTGCACGTTATTCTTTCCATTTGAAGGCAATCCTTCATTTGCTTCATTGGATACACCTGAAAAAGCACGAGCATTTTTTAATGAAATATTTGCAGATGCTTCTGCCATGATGCCTGAATTTGAAAAAGAATTTTTTAGTAATTCAACCTCATCATTGGTAACCGTAAAATGTTTTCCATGGATCAGAGACAATAAATTTGCATTGATTGGAGATGCGGCTCATGCGATAGTTCCTTTCTTCGGACAAGGCATGAATTGTGGGTTTGAAGATTGTCAGGTGTTGAATTCTTTAATCAATAAGCACAATCATGACTGGAATAAAATACTAAATGAATATCAGGAACTGCGCAAACCCGATGGAGATGCCATTGCCACTTTGGCTTTGAATAATTTTGTGGAGATGAGAGATAAAGTTGCCGATCCGCAGTTTTTGTTACAGAAAAAAATAGAAGCACATTTCAGCACCAAACATCCTGATAAATGGACACCAGCTTACAGCCTAGTTACTTTCAGTCCGGAAGTAAGATACAGCGAGGCTTTGAGCCGAGGCCTTGCCCAGCAAGCTATCATGAATGAAGTGATGCAAACACCTAACATCGCTGAAAAATGGAACAGCGAAATGGTTGAACATTTAATGCTTGAAAAAATAAAACATTTGAATTAATACCGATTAGACATCTGTAATGGTCCAATGAAATTGTCCCAAACAGCTGTCACATCGGCATTATACGAGAAAAAATAGAACTAAAAAGTAATTATAATTGGTATAAGATGAACAGAATTGAATTAGTTGAACAGATAAAATCAAAACAGAGTTTTCTTTGTGTAGGCTTAGATACTGATATAGAAAAGATTCCCGCTCATTTGCAAAGTCGCCCTAATGGTGTGGTGGAATTCAATAAACAAATTATTGATGCTACAAAAGACTATTGTGTTTCTTATAAAATCAATACCGCATTTTACGAAGCCATGGGTGCCAGAGGCTGGGATGCGATGGAAGAAACTTGTGAGTATATTCCTTCCACTCATTTAAAAATTGCAGACGCCAAAAGAGCGGATATCGGCAACACTTCAAATTATTACGCCAAAGCATTTTTTGAAAAACTGAAATTTGATGCAGTTACTGTCGCTCCATATATGGGCGAAGACAGTATCCGTCCGTTCCTTGAATATCAAAACAAATGGACCATTGTATTGGGTTTGACGAGCAACAAAGGAGCTTTTGATTTTGAAATGTTGAAATTGAAAAACGAAAATGAATCTTATCTCTACGAGCAGGTATTGCATACCGTTAGTAACTGGGGAAATCCTAATAATTTAATGTTCGTGGTGGGAGCCACAAGAGCAGAAGAATTGTCGAACATCAGAAAAATCATTCCTGATAATTTCTTATTGGTGCCGGGTGTTGGCGCTCAGGGTGGAAGTTTAGCCGATGTGGCGAAATATGGCATGAATAAGGATTGTGGCTTGTTGGTGAATGCGTCGAGAGCGATTTTGTATGCAGGGAGTGAAATGGATTTTGCAGAAAAAGCGGCAGCAGTAGCGATTGAGTATCAGTTGGAGATGAAGGCGTTTGTAATTTAGGTTTGTACGTTTAATGGTTTAATTCGCTACGCTGGTTTAAGGTTGGATGTGTTCTCTATTTCATAAAGGGCAATTTTTATACACATAATCTTTTGAATGAACACACCACCAGCAATAACAAAAATATTTATTGGATTATAGCCCACGGTTTCAACCGTGGGCGAACATAAAAAATGTCACATCACCCACCATTAAAACGATGGGCAGTATGATTCGAATTTTCAAATTTTTATTTATCTCCTATTTTCTATTTTCACCCACGGTTGAAACCGTGGGCTATTAATAAATACGCTTTAAATCCCTTCTTCTTTTTAGTATTTTAGCTGCTTATCTCCCTTTTGGGGATTGAGGGGACTTAATAAATCTTTTGGTTCTACATTTAATGCGGAGGCTATCAGTGAAAGATATGACACACTAAAATTTACTTTGCCTAATTCTACTCTATTAATTTGAGAATAATCTTTATCGTTGCATCTGAAAGCCAAATCTGTTTGAGTCAAACCCTGAGTGGTTCGAATTTCTCTGATTCTTTGTCCAACTTTCGTTAAAAAATCATCATCCCGATAATATCGTTTTCTCTGCTTTTTCAATCATACAAAGAGAAACTTTAAGGAGAATTTGTCATAGGGAGAATTATCCCTATATTTGTTTTTAAAATAATTTATTATGAGATATCTATTTCTTCTTTTTTCAGTTGCGTTTGTAATCTTTGGTTGCTCAACAAATAACAATGGCACCGTTACCGTCGTGCCTTTGGCTCCAACGAATTTAACCGGCACAGTTATTTCAACAAATCAAATCAATTTATCCTGGACAGACAATGCCACCAACGAAGATGGATATAAAATTGAAAGAAAAACAGGAACAGGCAGTTATGCGGTTGTAGGAAGTACAGCTTCCAACATGACCACATTCAGTGATTTGGGGTTGACACCAAATACATCTTATACTTATCGTGTTTATGCATACAACAGCGCTGGTAATTCAATACAATATTCAAATGAGTTAACGCTTTCTACACAAGATTCAATTCCTTCTTGGTTGACAAATGGACTAGTTGGATACTGGCCATTTAATGGCAATGCAAATGATGAGAGCGGGAATGGGAATAATGGGACGGTGAATGGAGCGATATTGAATACTGATAGGTTTGGTAATAGCAATAAGGCTTATAGTTTTAATGGAACAAGTGATTTTATTTCAATTCCACATTCTACAACTTTAGCAATTCAAAATAATATCACTATTTCAATTTGGAAAAAAAGCTATGGAAATACTGGGAATTATGAAAATTATATAACAAAAAGAGACTTAAATGGAAATTGGAATTATAATCTTGGAGCATCACACTACTTTGGACCAGGCGGATGTTCGGGAGAAGTAAATAAATATTTTACTGCAAGAAGAAATAATGGTGGTGCTCAATATGAACTAAAATATACAGATAGTTTAGTTACACCCTCAGTTAATAATTGGACTCATGT
>CALPIT020000006.1 GCA_943323705.2 Streptomyces griseus | reverse complement strand
GTGAGGCTTATTTATACTGAGCGCTCAATCCATTTGCTAATTCTGTCATTTTTTTCAATGATTCTTCAGCCAAATTTCCTTTTTTGAACTCAGCCAAAATTTCAGGGTATTTATTTTCCATTTCCATCAAGAAATGTTCTTCAAATGCTTTTACATTTCTAACAGCAACATTTCTCAACAAACCTTGTGTACCAAGGTAAATGATCGCTACTTGTTTTTCTACTGAGAATGGAGAGTATTGAGCTTGTTTCAAAATTTCCACGTTTCTAGCACCTTTGTCGATTACGCTTTTTGTAGCCGCATCAAGATCACCACCAAACTTAGAAAACGCTTCCAACTCACGATAAAGAGCCTGATCCAATTTCAAGGTACCGGCAACTTTTTTCATGGATTTGATCTGTGCATTACCACCCACACGACTTACAGAGATACCTACGTTAATCGCCGGACGAATACCTGCGTTGAACAAGTTGTTTTCTAAGAATATCTGACCGTCGGTGATAGAAATTACGTTTGTTGGAATATATGCCGATACGTCACCAGCTTGTGTTTCAATAATAGGCAAAGCTGTTAATGAACCTCCGCCTTTTACCAAATGCTTAATTGATTCTGGTAAATCATTCATTTGTCTAGCGATTTCATCTTTAGCAACCACTTTCGCAGCTCTTTCCAATAAACGACTATGCAAATAGAATACGTCACCAGGATAAGCTTCACGACCTGGCGGACGACGAAGTAACAAAGAAACTTCACGATAAGCTACTGCTTGCTTTGACAAATCATCATAGATTATCAAAGCAGGTCTGCCGGTATCACGGAAAAATTCACCGATGGCAGCACCTGCAAATGGAGCGTAGAACTGTAAAGGAGCAGGATCAGATGCAGAGGCAGCTACAATTGTAGTGTAAGCCATTGCACCATGTTCTTCCAAAGTTTTCATGATACCTGCGATGGTAGACGCTTTTTGTCCAATCGCTACATATATACAATAAACAGGGTTACCTGCATTGTAGAATTCTTTTTGATTGATGATGGTATCAACGGCGATAGCTGTTTTACCAGTTTGACGGTCACCAATGATCAACTCACGCTGACCACGACCGATAGGAATCATCGCATCAATCGCTTTGATACCAGTTTGTAGTGGTTCTTTTACAGGCTCTCTGAAGATAACCCCAGGTGCTTTACGCTCCAATGGCATTTCATACAATTCACCTTTCAAAGGACCTTTACCATCGATTGGTTCACCTAAAGTATTGATAACACGACCACTCATGCCTTCACCTACTTTGATAGAGGCAATTTGAGATGTTCTTTTTACTTTATCACCTTCTTTGATGGCTCCACTGTCGCCCATCAATACCACACCCACATTATCTTCTTCAAGGTTAAGGGCAATTGCTTTTACACCATTTTCGAATTCAACAAGCTCACCTGAGCGAACATTGTTCAATCCGTAAACACGGGCAATACCATCACCCACTTGAAGTACAGTACCCACTTCTTCCAAACTGGCGCCTGCATTGAAGTTGCTTAATTGCTGACGAAGTATCGCCGAAATTTCGTCTGGTTTAATTTCTACCATAATTATTTAAGTTGAAATATGATTTTTTTAATTCGGGAATGTGATAAAAATGAGAATCTCAGATTTAATCTCAGTTCCGAAATTGGGCGCAAAGGTAAGGCCGAGTAGCTTAATGACAAAAAATACCTCTAAAAATTCAAAAAAAATAGTGCCATTTTTAAAGAAATTCTTATAAAAAGTATTTTAAACAAATTTGAACTTGGTTTTTGCACTAAAAAAAACTTTGAAATGCTCAGAAATTATAATGGACTCATCAAAAATGATGTAATTTACACACCTATTTTTCAACCCATTGAATCCTTTCCTTAACCCTAGGTCAACTTCTGATTACAAATTCATTTATTACAATAACCTTTTTATGAAAAGAGTTTTACTTTTTGTCTATACTACCTTGCTATTTTTAAGCCCAAAAGCTCAGGATATTGAAAAATCCAAAGCCTTTGATTTGGTTGTTAAAAACAAAACTGCAATAGGGCTTTCCGAAGAAGATATTACAAATTCTACTATTTCTAGCGCTTATCAAAGCAGTAGTTCGGGCTTGAGTATGGTCTATTTGCAACAAACCTATAAAGGACTTTCAGTTTTTAATCAGTTGCAATCATTATCATTTAAAAACGATATTCTATTTTCAAATTTTGGGGAAAGAATTACGGATATCAAATCAAAAGTGAATACCATCAGTATTTTCCCTTCGGTTAAGCCTGAAGAAGCAGTTACAAAAGCATTGAAATCAAAAAAAATATTCAATTTCAATTCTTTACATTCCACTACTTTGATTCCCGGAAGAAAATTTGATTTTGGAAAATGTGGTGTGGCTAATGAAAACATCACCGCAGAATTAATGTGGGTTCCGGTTTTAGATGGTAAACAAGTAATTCTTTGCTGGCAAGTTTATTTGGTACCCAACTCAAGTTCAGATTATTGGATGATTAGAGTTGACGCCAACACCAGCAACATTATCAGTGAAAATAACCTGACTGTTTTTTGTGGTTGGGATAAAAATGAAAAAAACAAGATTGCGCATCGTTCCAACTTTGTAATGGCCTCCAAAGCAAACAAGAAAAAAACGATTTCATTGAATACTATTTTCGAAAATACTCAATCACAAAACAAAAATACAAACGCGCCTTCATTAGTAAACAGTGCCTCTTATCGAGTTGTTCCTTTTCCGTATGAAAGTCCTAGTCACTGCCCAACAAATACGGATTTGGTTACCAACCCATGGACAGCAGCGAGCGGCAACGCAACAACGCTAAAATGGCATAGTACAGGGGCAGTTGATTACGGCACCACAAGAGGAAATAATGTATTAGCACAAGAAGATGTAAACGGAAACAATGGTAATGGCATATTGGCTACATCTACTTCGCCCTCAGATCCGTTAAGTTTTAATTTTGCGCCAAATTTCAGTGTGGCACCAACAAATTCTACAGCCGCAACGCCCAATCAGCAGTTCAACCTTACTAATTTATTTTATTGGAATAATATCATGCACGATATCACTTACCTATATGGTTTTGATGAAGCTGCAGGGAATTTTCAATCGAACAATCAGGGAAGAGGTGGCAACGGAAATGACTATGTGTTAGCTGATGCACAAGATGGGAGTGGTACCAATAATGCCAATTTCTCTACTCCTGCTGATGGTGGTAGCGGCAGGATGCAAATGTATTTATGGAATGCAGTTCCAGGTTTCACTGTAAACAGTCCTTCTTCAATTGCTGGGCCCTATCAAGCTATTGAAAGTGGCTTCAGTACTGAAAATAAATTAATTAACGTGGGGCCAGTTACCGGGCAGGTTGTTTATTATAACGACAATGCTGCAGGAACTTTACACGAGGCTTGCACTGGAGCGCCTGTAAATGCTGTCACTGGAAAAATTGCTTTGATAGACAGAGGCAATTGCAATTTCACGAATAAAGTTTTGAATGCACAAAATGCCGGAGCCATCGGTGTTGTAATGGTTAACAATGAGGTTGGCAGTCCGATCATCATGGGTGGAACTGATAATACCATAACGATTCCTGCTGTGATGATTTCTATAGACAATGGCTTGATATTGAAAAATCAACTATCGAATAATCTGAATGTCACTTTATCAAGCGGGCAAGCAATTGATGGTGATGTTGATAATGGCGTAATTTGTCATGAATATTCCCATGGTATCAGCAATCGTCTAACCGGTGGACCCGCAAATGCTTCTTGCTTAGGCAATGCTGAACAAATGGGTGAAGGATGGAGTGATTATATTTCGTTAATGGTTACACAAGATTGGGCGAATTCAAACTTTACAACAGGATTTACCAATCCAAGAGGAATAGGTACTTACGTGTTCGGACAAACGCCGAGTCAAATTGGTATTCGTACAAAAAAATATTGCACTGATTTTACTGTAAATAATTTAGTTTATGCTACAAGTATTCCATCAGGAGTTCATGAACTTGGTGAAATATGGTGTGCTACTTTATGGGATATGACCTGGAATATCATACAACAAACAGGTACCATCAACCATAGCATATATGACACTGGATATACCGCAGGCAACAGTATTGCTATGAGACTCGTGATGGAAGGCATGAAACTACAACCATGCAGTCCTGGCTTTATCGACGGCAGAAATGCCATCTTAAAAGCAGATTCAATTTTATACGGAGGCGCTTACAACTGCTCTATTAGAGAGGCTTTCAGAAGACGAGGCATGGGTATTAATGCATCTCAGGGATCATCATCAAGTGTTACTGATCAGGTAGCTGATTTTACACCATTTGTTACCATGAGAAAATCTCAGAATATAGATTCTGTAGCAGAAGGACAAACGGTTACCTACACTTCAGTAGTTAACAGCTGTAGCCCTGTTACCAATTATACTTTAAGAGACACTTTACCTGCAAACGTGACTTATGTTTCTGGAGGTACTTATGATGCAGCAACTCGTGTTATCAGTTTCCCAGTGAACTTTACAACTGGTCAATCACAAGCATTTACTTTTGTTGTAACAGCGAATGCAGGCAGTTACTTTACACCTCAAATTTTACTTGATGAACGTGTAACAAGTACAACATTACCTTCAACAGTAACAGCATCTTCAACAACAGCTAACACATGGTCTGTTTCTACAACACAAAGTCAAAGTGCGCCTAATTCACTATTCACGCCAAATGCAGCAGCAACCTCAGATCAAAAACTAGAAACAGCATCATTAACATTGGGCACAGGCACATCAGCACTTAAGTTCTCACATTTATATAACTCACAAGCAGGATTTGATGGAGGAGTTGTAGAAATAAGTACAGACAATGGAACTACCTGGGTGGATCTATCAAACAAAATAACTGTTGGATATTATAATGCAACCATTGCTACCGGATCTGGTCCATTGGCAACAAGAAGGGCATGGTCGGGCAATTCAAACGGATTTAAAAAAGCTTCAGTTAACCTTAGTAGTTATGCAGGACAAAATGCGAAATTACGTTTTAGATTTGGCTCAAATGCTACTATCAGCGGCAACGGATGGTATGTAGATGACATTCTTGTTGAAAGAAGTCCAGTGGTTAACATCAGAACAAGCTTATTCAACAATATAGGTACAAGAGTCAGTTATAGCGATACGGTTACCAGAATTGTTCAAACGACAATTTGTAATAGTGTTGCTGTAAATGCACAACCGTCAAATGTTACAGCTTGTGTGGGTAGTGATGCAGTGTTCAGTGTTACTGCAGATGGCACAACACCCTCATACCAATGGCAAGTAAGTACAGATGGAGGTGCCACCTATACAAATATTTTAGGCGCAACAGGAGTAACGCTTACTATTCCTGCTGTTACGGCATCTATGAACAATAACAAGTACAGAGTATTGATCAGCAATGCTTGTCCATCTTCTGTAACTTCAACAGGTGTAACACTTACCACCAACTTACCGGCAAGCATAAACGCACAACCTACAGCACAAACTGCCTGTGTGGGTGCAAATACAAACTTCTCTGTTGTCGCTGCCGGTACAGATATCAGCTATCAATGGCAAGTGAGTTCAGATGGTGGTATAACTTTTACAAATATTACAGGTGCTACGAATGCTAATTATGACATTACAGGTGTTGCATCAACACAAAATGGCAATCTTTATCGTGTAGTCATTTTAGGTTGTAATCTAACACCCATCAATTCAAATGCAGTTTTATTAACGGTGAGCAATCAAGCCAGTATTGCCTTTCAACCAACAAACACACCCGCTTGTACTGGTGGTGCTGCAACATTCTCAGTTAGCGCAACCGGAAGTTCATTAACTTATCAATGGCAAGTGAGCACAGATGGCGGAGTGACTTACTTTGATATCATAAACGCCACTTCTTCAAGTCTTGTGTTAAGCACAGTGAGTTCTTCGATGAACGACAATAAATACAGGGTTTTAATCAGCAATAATTGTTCATCTAGTGTATTGTCTGATGCAGGCACATTGATTGTCAGTGATCCTGCAAGTTTAACTTCACAACCCAATAGTAATGCGGTTTGTGAGGGCACTGATGTTAGCTTTAGTGTAGCTGCAACCGGAACGAACATCACTTATCAATGGCAAGTTAGCACAGATGGTGGTATTACCTATTCGAATATTACAGGTGCCACATCATCTACACTTTCATTAAGTAATATAAATGCTGCAATGAATAACAATCGTTATCGTGCTGTACTATTCAGCTGTAGCGCAACAGGACTGAATTCCAATGAGGCGGTGTTGACTGTAAACAATCTTGCAGCCGTAAGTGCACAACCCGCTGATGTTGATGCTTGTTTAGGAAGTAACATTAATTTTTCTATTGGTGCCACTGGGACTAACGTTACTTATCAGTGGCAGTTAAGTACAGATGGAGGTGTTAGCTTTACAGACATTACTGGTGCTACAGGAAGCAACTTAAGTTTGTCTAATGTTTCAAACAGCATGAACAACAACAGATACAGAGCTATTGTAAGTAACAATTGTCCATCATCTGCAACCTCTAGTTCTGCCATACTAACGGTATCAGGTAACGCCGTAGTAGCAACTCAACCCGTTACTACATCAGTTTGTGAAGGCCTAAGTACAACATTCACAGCAGCTGCAACTGGTTCGGGTTATCAATGGCAAGTGAGTACCGATGGCGGTGTGACGTATGCTGATATTGCAGGCGCAACATCAATTACATTAAATATCAGCGCTGTTACTTTAGGTATGAATGGCAATAAATACCGACTTGTTGTTGCAGGTTGCGCATCAACATCATTACAATCTGACGCAGCAACCCTTAATGTTAATGCACAGGCTTCTATTTCAGCTCAACCCAATAACGTAACATCTTGTGTTGGAAACAATACGAGTTTTACTGCCTCTGTTTCTGGAAGCAATATCAGTTACCAATGGCAAGTAAGTACAAATGGTGGCATTACATTTACAAACATTACAGGCGAAGTAAGTGCTACACTTCAATTGAGTAATCTCTCTATCGATATGAATAACAATCAATACCGTGTTAATATTTCGGGTGATTGTACGCCTTCGCTAACTTCCTCATCAGCTACGTTATTCGTTAACAACCAAACATCAATTATCAATCAACCTGTAAATGCCAGTAGCTGCCCAGGTAACAGTGTAGATTACACGATAACAGCAAGTGGACCTGGACTAATTTATCAATGGCAAGTGAGTACTGATGGTGGCGTTACGTTTACTAATATCAATGGCGCAACCAACAACACGCTAACGCTAACGGATGTAACTACAAGTATGAGCAACAATCAATACCAAGTAATCGTAATCAGCAGTTGTTCGGCAATTGGCAATTCTTCATCAACAGCCACACTGACTGTATTGCCTGAAGCAACTGTTAACGCTGCTCCACAAAACTTCAGTGGATGCGCAGGTGCAGATGCAAGTTTCACAGCAGATATTACAGGAACCAACTTAACCTATCAATGGCAGATTAGTACAGATGGAGGCGTTACTTACACGAATATCACAGGTGCTACTTCAGCAACGCTTAGTTTAAATAATATTAGCACTTCGATGAATAACAACAAATACAGAATTGTAGCCACTGCAACACCATGTGGTGTCATTACCAACGCAGCCTTACTTTCTGTATTGGCGTCTCCGGTAGTAACGGTAACAGCTTCTCCTTATCAAAATTTATTGCCAGGATTACAGACCACTCTGACGGCCACATCCGTTCCAGCAAGCAATAATTACAATTGGTACAAAGATGGCATTCTCATTTCAGGAGCTAATGGCAGAACTATCAATGTTACTTATGAAAATAAGGGAACATACACTGCAAAAGATTTGAATGGCTGTGATAACATTTCTAATCAAATGACTATTTCAGATTCTGCCACTAGCGATTTATTTGTATATCCAAATCCTAATAACGGTATATTTTTTGTACAACAATTCAGTAATAATGTCAATCAAAAACGTTCGATTACATTGTTTGATGCAAAAGGTGCAAGAGTTTATTACAAAGAATACACACTAAGTATAGGATCTGACATGATGGAAGTAGTCATCAAAAAGTTATCGGCAGGCACCTATATGCTGGTACTTTCTGATGGAAACGGAAATAAAATTGCTACTAAGAAAATTGTAAAAGAATAATACTTGTAATACAAAAAATGCTGCCGTTCAAGACTTTAATTTTCTAGTTCGGCAGTTTTTTTATTGTAAAAAGGTATAATTGTTTATTTTTTAATTTAAAGCATCGTTTTTTAACTCAACAGGCTCTCCATTCTGACAAAATAGCCGTAATTTACGCACGCAAAATCCAAAGGCTAAATCATAGCTTATGGGGGATTTTTATTCAATAACCATTTTAATAGAAAACAACTATTGAAAACTTCACTACATCTGATGAAAAAATATTTACTACTTGTTGTTTCAATGATTTCATTTTTTGCTTTACACGCACAAGACCAAGATTATAAAAAATTAATGCTACTTGTTGAAAGAAACAAATCTGCAATCGGAATCTCTGAGGCAGAATTGAAACAAACGCTAATCAGTAACTCATATAAAGACGCTTCGTCGGGACTTCAAATGGTTTATTTACAACAAAGCTATCTTGGCTTGCCTGTTTATAACCAAATAGAAGTGCTGGCTTTTAAAGGAGACCAACTGGTTTCTCAATCCGGAGGAAGAATAAAAAACATAGATAAGTTAAGTGTTGTAAAGAATAATGTACCTAGCATATCTGCAGATCTTGCTGTTAGTGCTGCTTTAGCCGACAGAAAACTTCCTTCAGGTAAACGTCCTATTTTGCTAGAAATAAAAAATGATGGTCGTTTATTTGTTTATGACAACATGAATATATCAAGAGAAAACATTACTGCAGAATTGATGTGGGTTCCCTCTAAAAACAATTTGAAGGTAGAACTAGCATGGCAGGTATATATTATTCCTAACAACAGTTCTGATTATTGGCTAGTGAGAATCAATGCTATTGACATGAAAACCATCGATGTTAGCAATCTGACTGTTTTTTGCCAATGGGATCATTCAGATAAAAATAATGCTAAAAAGGAAAGTAAAAGCGCTTCAAATAAAAGTCACGGTATATTTGATTTGAATGCATTAAACAAAAGTAATAACGATGGAAAAAGTTTAAGTCCGTCTTTAATAAACAACGCTACTTACAGAGTTGTTCCTTATCCTGCTGAAAGTCCAAGCCACATAGGAGGTACACCAGCAGTAAGAACCAATCCTTGGACGAATGCTCCCGGCGATGCTACCACGCTAAATTGGCACAGTACTGGATCTGCAGATTATATTTATACGAGAGGAAATAATGTATGGGCTCAGGAAGACAGAAACGGCAACAATGGCACCGGAACGCCGGCAACATCTACAAGTGCTGCTGATCCGCTATCATTCGATTTTATTCCTAGCTTTTCTGTAGCACCTACACAAACTACTCCTACACCAAACCAACAGTTCAATACTACCAATTTGTTTTACTGGAATAACATCATTCACGACATCATGTATCAATATGGTTTTGATGAGGTGTCTGGTAATTTTCAGGCAAATAATTTAGGACGTGGCGGGGCACAAAATGATTATGTAATGGCTGATGCTCAAGATGGTGGCGGCACCAACAATGCCAATTTTGCAACACCTCCTGATGGCGGCAGCGGCAGAATGCAAATGTATTTATGGAGTGGTAACCCACAAAGAGATGGAGACGTAGATAATGGAATCATTTGTCATGAGGCGGCTCATGGTATCAGTAATCGATTAACCGGCGGACCTTCACAAGCTGGTTGTTTGCAGAACGAAGAACAAATGGGAGAAGGTTGGAGTGATTATTATGGATTGATGCTTACTCAAAATTGGGCTACTGCCACTTTAAACACTGGCTTTAGTTCTCCTAGAGGTATTGGCACTTATGCTGTCGGACAAAATTCTTCTTCTACAGGTATTCGTTCTCAAAGATACTGTACCAATTTCGCTGTGAATAACAAAGTTTATGCTTCAACGATATCAACTGCCGTACATGACAGGGGTGAAATCTGGTGTGCGGCTTTATGGGATATGACTTGGAATATCATCAATCAAGTTGGCAGCATTACTCCCAATCTATACAATGGTAATGGAACCGGTGGCAATGTTATTGCAATGAAATTAGTTACATTAGGCATGAAGCTACAACCTTGTAGCCCAGGATTTATTGATGCAAGAGATGCCATACTTCAGGCGGACCAGATATTATACAATGGCATTCATCAGTGTGTAATTTGGGAAGCTTTCAGAAGAAGAGGTATGGGCGCCTTTGCTTCTCAGGGCTCTTCAGGAAGTGTTACCGATCAGGTTGCTGATTTTACTTTAGGAAGTGCATCATTACAATTAACACAAAGTGTTACACAAGTTCCTGAAGGTGAGAACATCACTTTTACCAACACAATCACTGCAGGAAATTGCGCTGGTGTTACCAATTTTAATTTAACAGACACATTGCCTACAAATGTTACGTATGTGAGTGGTGGCAATTATAATTCCGCAAATCGCGTGGTAAGTTTCCCTGTTACCATAGCCGCTGGTCAAACACAAACTTACTCGTTTACCGTGCTTGTTAATAACGGAGCTTATTACCCTACCGTAACATTATTTCAGGATTCAGCTAATGGGCCTTTAACTAATTACTGGACAGCAACCAACACAAGACCAACAGGTATATGGAGTTTGTCAAATTCAAGAGCATTTAGTCCAACAACTTCTTATTTTTCAAACAACTTAGATACCACCTCAGATCAAAAACTTACCCTAACCAATGCCGTTAGTTTAGGTGCAGCTCCTCCTCCACTTTCTTTCCGTTACTGGTTAAATTCTGAGAGTTCTTATGATGGAGCTGTTATTGAAGCCAGTACAAATGGCGGTACTACATGGACAGACATGCAACCTAACATCTTATTTGGTGGTTATATCGCTACCATGGATGCTACTACTTTGCTGGCTGGAAGAAGGGCGTGGTCGGGAAGTAGTGGTAACAAATGGATTAAAACAAAAGTCAACCTAACTCCTTATGCCAATCAAGATCTCAAAATCAGGTTCAGATTTACCTCTGATGTGGGTACTACTCTTGAAGGAATTTATGTTGATGATATTGCCATCAGAGATCAAGCTGTAGTTGAAATGCAAAGTAATCTTTATAATACTTCAAATGTAAGAGTGGCATTAAGTGATACTTTCAACATTATTATGCCTCCAACTGCATGTGTGGCTGCTGTGGTGAGTACTGATCCTACAAACACTACAGTTTGTGCGGGAAGCAATACAACATTCAATGTAGCCGCTTCAGGTAATAGCAATCAATACCAATGGCAAGTGAGTACTGATGGGGGCTTGTCGTATACAAGTATTTCAGGTGCCAATAGCTCAACTTATACTATAAATGCTACTACTGCTGAAAACAATTATCGTTACAGACTTATTGTAACCAATGATTGTCCTTCGAGAGACACTTCTGCTCCAGCTATTTTAACTGTTACAGAACCGGCTTCAATAACCGTACAACCAGTATCGCAAACATTATGCTCAGGCAACAATGCTTCATTTGGTGTAACTGGTATTAATGTAAATGGGTACCAATGGCAGGTTAGTACAGATGGAGGAGTAACATTTAGCTCAATAACTAACGCCAATGCAGCAACGCTTACGCTAACCAATATTGATGCAACAATGAACAACAACCAATATCAAGTATTGGCAATCGGTTGTGCTCCTGTACCGATTAATTCTTCAATAGTTTCGCTGACAGTAAACTCGGCAGCAGCAATTTCAGCCGAACCTGCAAATCAAATTGCTTGTCTTGGAAGTGATGCAACGTTTACGGCTACATGCACAGGAAGCAATCTTACTTATCAATGGGAGCTTAGTACAGATGGCGGTTTAACCTACTCGCCTATTTCAGGAGCAACCAATAGTTCATTAACCATCAGCAATGTAAGTGCAACCGATGACAATAACAGATACAGAATTATTGCTGTGAGTAGCGATTGTCCAGGTGATGCTGTATCGAATGATGCTGTACTCACCATCAGCAATGCTGCTGTAATTGCTAACCAGCCAAATGACATAAGTGTTTGTTCGGGAACGAGTGCCACTTTTAGTGTTAACGCTTCAGGAACAGGATTGAGTTATCAATGGCAAGTAAGTACTGATGGTGGTGTTACATTTACAAATATTAATGGTGAAACTAACAATACAATTACCCTTAACAATATTAACGCTTCATTGAATGGTAATCAGTATCAGATTGTGGTTAACAATACGTGTTCAGCAACTGGTGTTGTGTCTTCAGCTGCAGCGCTACAAGTGCTAAATGCCACTTCAATAAGCAATCAACCATCAGATGTAATTACCTGTAACAATACAGCTGCATCATTCAGTGTAATTGCCGCAGGAACCAGCATTTCATATCAATGGCAAATGAGTACAGATGGAGGTGTTACTTACACAGATATTGCTGGAGAAACCAATAGCAGTTTAAGTGTTGCTACTGTAACTACTTCAATGAACAGCAATAAATATCGTGTTGTGATTACATCTACTTCTTGTAATACAGTCACTTCAAATCCAGCTACTCTTTCTGTATCTACACCTGCTTCAATTGGCACACAGCCAAACAATGTTGTAGTTTGTGAGAATAGCAATGCAACAATTAGCGCAAATGCACAAGGTACTTCAATAGCTTACCAATGGCAAGTAAGCTCTAATGGCGGCGCTACATTTACAAATATCAATGGCGCTACCAGCTCAACATTGGATTTAGCAACGGTAACTGTATCAATGAATAACAACCAATATCGTTTACTCGTTACCGAGAGCAACTGTGGAAGTATCAATTCGGATGTTGCTTCTTTAACTGTAAACGCTTTACCTCAGGTAACATTAACTGCTACGCCTTCAAATGTGGTAATGCCAGGACAAACTATTTCATTGAATGCCGTTGTAACTCCAGCTGCAGCTACTTATACATGGTATAATAATGGTAATGTTATTAATGGGCAAACTAGCAATGCTATCACTTTGGGTGAGAATCAAACCGGTAATTACAATGTTTCTGTAACAGACAATAATGGTTGTACAAATTCATCGGCCATTGTAAATGTACGCGACACCATATTGAACTACACTTTCATTTATCCTAACCCTAACAAAGGACAGTTTCAAGTAAGATTTGAAGGTATTCCTTATAACGGACAGGCCAGAACTATTACCATGTACGATGCTAAAGGATCGAGAGTTTATAGAAAAGCTTACCGAGTTTCTTCATCATATGAAGTGATGGATGTGAATGTTGAACAATTCAGCAGAGGTGTTTATACATTAGTACTTTCTGACGCTTCAGGTGCTACATTGGCTACTGGTAAAGTAGTAATTCAATAACAATCACGTTATTTTTATTGGCAATAGCTTGAATCGGAAGAGCAGTAAAAGTTGAATTGTAATTTTAAATAAAATAATCTAAGACAACACATTAGTAAAAACGTAAGCAATTATTATAAATTAAAATACATTTGCTTTAAATAAAGTAATGAAAATAAAAAAATTGGACGGACTAAGAGGTCTATTTTAAAATCTCATACTCTGTTTACTTGAATCATCATCTTTTATTGGTATTGGTTCCAAAATTATTATTCAAAGTTTTAAGTTTGAGTAATACTCCAGTAAATCAAATTGTTGTACTTTTTATACCAATTTCAATACTTATTTATTACTCTTATTTAACTCAAAAATTTATTGAAATAAAAGTAGGCCAATATTTGAAAAAACTTTTATTTAAGAGTCATAAGTTAGAAACAAGTAAATTTTCTTAGTGCTTATTTTTAATATTTATGTAGCTCGTCATTTTTAAATTCCACAATCCTATACGCCACACAATAGGAAATGTATTAAGATAGAAAAATGAAAAAAAACAGTATACTATTACTTGGATGTAACGAAAGAGCAGCATTTAGCATAGCAAAAAGTTTTACCAAAAACAACTTTTCCGTTGGGGTTTTAAATGATAGTTTTCATCCTTTACAATATTCGAAATTTGTAAAATCATTTCATGTTATTGATTCGTCTTTTGAAAAGAAGACGAAATTAGCAGTTGATGAAATAGTTGAATTTTTACAAAATAATCAATACGAATATTTAATTCCTGTTAATGACACTGCATTGCTAATTTGTAGTCTTAATTATGAACAAATCTCTAAATTAACCAAAATTGCATACGTCAACCCAAATGAGACACATAAGTACAGCAGAGATAAAAGCGAACTATTACAGCTTTGTAGGAAATTAGCTTTTCCATCTCCTAAATCTATTCTGATTGAAAAAATAGAAGATATCGACAACCTTCAAAACATAGATTTTCCATGTATAGCAAAACCTGTTTCATCCAAAGTTTACAAGAATGAAAAGATATTTTCATACACCGTAAAAAAAATAAAAAATCAAGAAGATCTTATTGATTTTATTAGAGAAACTATTGACACTGTTCCTGTTTTGATTCAAGAATTATTACCTAAAGGATTTGGAGTTGGTTATAACTTTCTTTCTTTAAATGGAAAGGTCTTGGATGCATATTGCCACCAAAGAATTAATGAAGCCTGGGGCGGAGGACAAAGTACATTTAGAAAAACAATTGACGTTTCCTCATTTGATTTAGAAAATATTTCTAAAGAAATAATTGCTCAAATAAATTGGTCGGGAATTGCAATGATTGAGTTTATGATAGTTAACAACACGCCCTATATAATGGAAATCAATGGAAGGGCTTGGGGCTCAATTGAACTTGGTATTTTCTCCGGTGTTGATTTACCTTATAACATGATTGAAGCTATTTATGAAGACAAAATAATAGTTCCTAATAAAAGGACAACAACTTTCTACTCCAGAAATTTACTTAATGAAATTGTGTGGATTACAAAATCGAAATCATTTTCAACATTAATAAAATGGTTTATTTCTTTAAAAGAAAGTTTCAAAAAAAATCACATCATAGAAGATTCAGTTTTCAGAGACCCATTATTTAGAACTGCGTATGTTTTCAATTTGATTTCAGAGATTTTTAGTAAATTTTTATTCAAAATAGAAAAATCTGTTATACCTGTCCGTGTTCCTACTCTTTCTAACCAATCGATTTCCAAGGACAAAAGAATTGCGTTGATTTGTAAAGGGAATATCAACAGAAGTGCTTTTGCCGAGTTTTATTGCAAACAAAACTATCCTGGTTATAAAATATCATCATTTGGCACTATTTTCAAAGAAAACCGACTTAGCCCAGTAAATGCAGTTGCATCTGCAAAAGCATTCGGAGTGGATCTAAATCAACACCGTTCAAAATTTCTAACTGATACCGCTATTCTTGAAAATGATCTCTTTGTAATAATGGATAAGGACAATTACTGGGACTTGATAAAGATGAAAGTTCCTAAGAATAAGATATTCAAACTGAACTCATTAGATATCTCCGATCCGTACGGAAACGATAATAATTATTTTAATAAGACCTTTAAAATAATTGCCGATAGCATAGATGCCGTTTTTAAATAATATTCTTTAGCAAAAAAATTGTTCTTATTGAAAAAGAGGAAACTCATCTTTTTAAGGATAATAAATCAGAAATGCCTTCTATTATTTTACTATTTAGCTTCATGACCTTATCTTTGCGGCAAAATTAGTAACCGATATGGCAGCGAAGCTCCTCAAACATATACTGGTAGCCGTTTTTGGGCTTTTTTCATTGTTATTTTCATTCTCGGCAATGGCTCAGGAGACAACTCATGAAACAGCCACTGAAAACCATGCGCCAGAATCAAAAAAGCTCGACCCTGCTCAAATTATCATGGATCACATCAAGGATAACCATGAATTTCATTTTTTTACCATTGAAAATGAAAAAAATCCTCACGAATCTTTTCACGCTACAATACCATTACCAATATTGTTGTATTCTAAAGAACACGGTGTTGCCTTTTTTTCCTCTTCCAGATTTGGGCATGAAGGTGAAGAAAAAGTTGTTGACGGACTTTACAAATACGACGAGAAAAAAGATATCATATCAACTGATGGAAGTGTAGTGTATGATTTCTCTTTGACAAAAAATGTCGTGCAAATGATTTTTGCGCTTACAATACTTGTGGTTTTAATGACAGGCATCGCTAAAAAATACAAAAATGGATATGGTGTTACTTCAGCGCCAAAAGGTTGGCAGAACGCTGTAGAACCTGTTATCACTTTTGTAAGAGACGAAGTTGCAAAGCCTAATTTACATCACAAATGGAATAAATATTTACCGTATTTACTTACTGTATTTTTCTTTATTCTCATTAATAACATTGTAGGTTTACTTCCCGGCTCAGCAAATGTTACTGGAAATATTGCTTTCACGTTAGTGTTAGGAATCATTTCACTAATTGTAATTCTTTTTAGTTCAAATAAACATTTCTGGGGTCATATATTTTGGTTTCCTGGAGTGCCTTTACTCGTTCGTATTTTCATCATGTTACCAGTTGAGTTGTTAGGTGTATTTACAAAACCATTTGCATTGATTGTACGTCTTTTCGCCAACATGGTGGCTGGTCACATTATCATATTGAGTTTTATTTCTTTGATATTTATATTCGGATCTATGAATGCTGTTGCAGGATGGGGATTTTCTCCTTTATCTGTTGCCTTTGCAGTATTCATTTATTTGATAGAAATCATGGTGGCTTTTATCCAAGCTTTCATATTCACCAACCTGACTGCAGTATTTATTGGTCAGGCATTAGAAGGTGCACATGATCATGCTGAGGATGAAGGACATCATGCACACGCTTAATTTTTTTTTTCACTTATAAATCAAGTATCATGACTTTGATGACTATTTTAGCTGATGTTAGCCTTTCTCACCTTGGTGGTGCGATTGGTGCTGGTTTGGCTGCAATTGGTGCCGGTATTGGTATCGGACAAATTGGAAAAGGTGCGGTAGAATCTATCGCTCGTCAACCAGAAGCTGCTAACGACATTCGTGCAAACATGATCCTGACTGCTGCATTCGTAGAGGGTGTTGCCCTTTTCGCAGTTATCGCAGGATTATTGGCTGTATTGAAAGCGTAATCTAAATCATTACTGCATCTAATGCAAAGGGCGGAGGATGCAGTAATATTTTCAAACTTGAATTGATTATTTTAACTACTTAATACCATGGATTTATTATTACCACATTTAGGATTATTTGTTTGGACTTTACTTGCTTTTTTAATTGTGTTCTTCATTCTTAAAAAATTCGCTTGGGCTGCCATTTTGAAAGGCTTAAATGAGCGTGAGTCTAATATCGCAGATTCAATTGCCACTGCAGAGAGAGTGAAGAAAGAAATGGCTCAATTGAAAAATGATAATGAGGCTTTATTACAAGCTGCAAGAGAAGAGAGAGCCACTTTACTTAAAGAAGCCAAAGAAATTAAAGACAAAATGATTAATGATGCCAAAGATGAAGCTAAAAATCAGGCAGCAAAAATAATAGCAGAAGCAAATGCTTCTATTCATAATCAGAAAATGGCAGCATTGACTGAAATTAAAAATCAGGTTGGTAAAATGGTTGTAGAAGTAAGTGAAAAAATACTGAGAAAAGAATTATCAGATAGAGCCAATCAGGAAGCATACATCAGTCAATTGGCTGAAGAAATCAAATTGAATTAAGAAAAAAGAATCTGAATTTATGAGTAATCCAAGATTAGCCGGAAGATACGCGAAAAGTTTAATTGATTTCTCTTTAGAGCAAAACCAATTGGATAAAGTATGTCAGGATATCAAAATGCTTCAGGGTTTGTGTATTTCCAATCCTGATTTCGTAAATATGCTGAAAAGCCCGGTAATCAAATCAGATAAAAAAGAAAAAATTGTTGAAGCGGTAATTGCCGGAAGGGTTGGAGACATTACTATTACTTTTTTAAAATTACTAATTAACAAAGCAAGAGAATACAATTTACCAGAAATTATCAACGCTTTCATAGAACAATACAACGAGCTTAATAATATTCATATTATAAAACTCACAACTGCTGTACCTGTAAGCGATGCATTGAAAGATTCTATTGTGAATAAAATCAAATCCGATACCGCATATCAAAAAATTGAACTTGAAACTTCGGTCAAAGATGAACTTATTGGTGGATTTACTTTAGAAATTGGCGATACTTTAATTGATGCCAGCATTCTCAAAGATTTAAACGAAGTAAAAAAACAGTTTCTGAATAACGAGTACGTACATAATATTAGATAATCAGAAATTTTTGGTATTAAGTAGTTGTAATCTTTTCATTAATGATTTTAACCCTTTTAATACGCTAAAGTGCTTTCAGCTCCCTTACTCACAAAAAATCTATACTTTTTGTTTTAAGCCCATCAGAAATGAATGTAACCCGGATATTTTAACCTTAAATTCTCCGAGTTCCGCATCAGCATTTACCCTTATTCTGGAAATTGATAATGGATCGATTTTTTCTTTATTCAAAGCATGATCGAATAAGAAAACAAGCTTAATCCCCGCTTCAGCCAATTTGTTTTTTATGATATCATTATTGTTCCCATTAGGGTAAGCAAAATAAGCAAACCCTTCTATACCCCATTTTTGAAATTTACTTTTAGTGTGATGAAGCTCACTTTCAATCTCTGTTTCGGTACACTTATCAAACATTGGATGAGTGTGTGAATGATTACAAACGGTCATATTATTTTCCTGCAAAAACAACAAATCCTTTAGTGTCAGTTGCCTGCTTTCTAATTCTTTAAACTCAGATAAAAAAACTAGTCTTTCTTGATTAGACATATTTTTAGCACTCTTTACAGTCTGATTGATTTTATTGGAATCAGCACCATCTTGTTTGAGACTATGAATAATTCTATCCCACCAAAATGGTTTATTGCTGTCAATCAATTCTGTAACCACAAATAATACAGAAGGCAATTTATATTTTGTAAGTATTGGCAATCCATTATCCAGAACAGAAACATCCCCATCATCAAACGTTATTAAAATAGGTTTTGAAGGAAGTGGGGTTTGTTGGTACAAATATTCAAATAGTTGATTAATGGTAATGAAATTATAGCCAGCACTTAGTAAATATGAAATTTGTTTCTCAAAAACTGCTGGTTTCTTAACGTCATGATAGGCTAAAACACGAAGATTGTTTTTAAATTTTGAAGTGAAAATAAAATTGAAAAAGTTCAATACAAATATGTTACTACTTTTAATTAGGCTTTTCATTTAATCATTTTTGAAGATTGTAAATATACAGAAATAAAAAAAATATTTTGAAGTGAATTGATTGATTGAAGAACACAAATTAAAACTGAAAATAAATAAATTGCCCCCCATCCGAATTGCCAAATAGAATTATATAGAACAACAAAACGAGTGAAATTATGGCAAGCTTTATATGTCCATGTTGTAAATTGAACATTGAATCAAAACTGCTTTTCCTTAATACAGTGTATTCAAAACCGAATAACAATCCAATGCCAATAAATATTGATGTCATGACATTCGTATCAAGTGGATTAAAACTCGACCATTGGAAATCCGTTCCCATTCTATACACAATCTCATTTGCCTGAGAAAAAGTTGTGGCCCTGAAGTATACCCAAGTGATGGAAATTAAAATGAACACAATGGAGCTTTTCATTAATTTAATTAAAATGTTTTTGGGATTAGACACCCCTATTCCTAATGCTTTTTCTGTAGACAGATACAAACCATTTAACCCACCCCAGATGACAAAATTCCAGGAAGCCCCATGCCATAAACCTCCGATCAACATCGTCAGCATCAAATTAATATAGGTTCTGAATTTTCCTTTTCTGCTGCCACCAAAAGAAATGTACAAATAGTCTCTTAGCCAACTTGAAAGCGACATGTGCCAACGCCTCCAAAATTCGGTTACACTTTTAGAAAAATAAGGTAAAGCGAAATTTTCCTTGAAACGAAACCCAAGCATTCTTGCCACACCTATCGCCATATCAGAATATCCTGAAAAATCACAGTAAATCTGTATGGCAAAAAACACAGTGGCTAACATTAATGTAGGACCAGAATGTGCATGATAATTATTATACACAGCATCAACATAGGTTGCAGCGGTATCAGCCACAACCACTTTTTTAAACAATCCCCAGATGAATCTCGAAAACCCAATCGAAAAATCTGAGTACTCGATTTGATGATCGCATTTTTTTAATTGTGGTAAAAGATTGGATGCCCTTTCAATGGGCCCAGCAACCAATTGCGGAAACATCATCACAAAATTTGAATACACCAGTAAATTTCGTTCTGCTTTTATATGACCTCTGTACACTTCTATCACATAACTCAAACTTTGAAATACATGAAATGATAAACCTATCGGCAAAATAATCTCCCAATGTTTTAAGTGTCCATTGCCTAAAAAATTAAAATTGTCAATAAAAAAATTATAGTACTTAAAAACAAAAAGCACCAAACAGGTATTGATAATGCCTTTCAGCAAATGTCTTTTCTTTACTTTTTGTGAAGTACTGTTTTCAATTCCAATTGCCGAAAAATAATCAATGAGTATTGTTAAATAAAGAATCAACACATAAACCGGAATAAACCACATATAGAAAATACTGCTTGCAACAAAAAGCAATATTTTTCTTCCATTTCCATTTAAAAAATAAAAAAGAAAAAAAACAACACTGAAGAAAATTAAAAATGCAATAGAATTGAAAAGCATATCAGAATGCAGTTAAAGTTTAATGTTATGATGTTGAATTGGATTTGCAAATTCAGAAATGAGTTTCAGTTTCGACCGAATACTATCATTCAAATATCCTGTGAATTTATTGGCACCTATAACATTCAAATGGGCTTCATCTTTCCAATTGGAATTCTCCTGCAAATTCGAAAACTTATTGATGTCTATCATATCTATAACATAACAATCATTTTTGAATGTGAATCTTGAAAGCAAATCTGTCAAATGCTTTTCTTCTGAGAATGTATTTTTAAATCTGGGCGGAAAAACAATAAATAATTTTATTTTATTGACATCACAAAAGGAGATGATGTTATTCATCGCATTAATTTTCAAACTATCAAATTGTCTTAAATCATCAAAAGCTTCGTTTTCATTCAGTAATGTCATAGATCCCGTTAATGCATTGAAACCATTTGAATTACTAACGCCATTGTTTTTAAAACGGTTGATCATGATATTATAAAACTTTCCATTAAATCTGTACAGATTCAATTTCAATTTAAATGTCTCTTCAAAGCCAAGTTGTTTGCTATAAGCTTGCAAGATTTTAGAATCATTTATAAATGGATACAATCTTGTAATTTCTGCTCGGTTACCATTTGCTTTTTTAATACTGAAGTCACGTACATCTGTTTGTAAGATGAGGCATTCAGGTTTAATTTTTTTGTTTAACAACAATTCAAACAACGCATTCATATAGAGAACACCGCCAACTCCATTAACACCTGCATTGTAACCTTCGCCGGATAAGACGTTTAATGAATCCGGATTAATCATGTTTTTTGCACGTGAAGAACCTGCAATCAAAAAACTGATATTGTTTTTTTTCTGAAATAAGTAATTGAGATTGCCGCCACTTTCACCGGAGTACGTTTTGTTGAATATAAATTTCTCAAATAATAGGCTGATGGTTCTGTCTAAAACAAAAACAGACAAAACAAAACAACATAGAAATAGAAATATTTTTTTCATGCGCTCAACAAATTATTGTTCATTAAACTGCGATTTACACAATTGACTATAATGTCCATTGAGAGACATCAATTCATCATGCGTACCCTTTTCGATTATTTCACCATGTTCCAATACCATTATGGCATCTGCTTTTCTCACAGTGCTCAATCGATGGGCAATGATAATTGACGTTCGACCTGAGATAATTTTATCAATAGCTTTTTGAATCAGTATTTCACTTTCAGAATCTATTGATGATGTGGCCTCATCTAAAATAAGTATGGCAGGGTTAAATAAAATCGCTCTTACAAAAGATAACAATTGTCTTTGTCCCATTGATAATGTAGCACCGCGTTCCATCACATTAAAATCATAATCTCCTGGCAGTCGCATGATGAAATCGTGAATGTCAATCATTTTAGCCGCCTCAATCACTTGCTCTTTTTTTATTTCAGGATTTCGCAACGTGATGTTATCCATGATGCTGCCACTGAATAAAAATACATCCTGAAGTACCACTGCAACCTGACTTCTCAATAAGTCAAGTTCAATTCTGCTGATGTCCATTCCATCTACAGCAATGCTGCCTTTTTGAATTTGATACAATCTGTTGATTAAACTGATAATTGTCGTTTTACCACTTCCTGTATTGCCAACAATCGCAAGTGATTTTCCCTGAGGCACTGCAAATGAAACATCCTTTAATACAAACTGATTTTCATGGTAACCAAACCAAACATTTTTAAATTCAATATTTCCTTTGAATCGATGGCTGTCTTCAAGCTGATAATTTTGATGATGACCTGCAGGTGTAAAATCAGGATTATCCAACACTTTAAATACACGTTCACTGGCAATCATTCCCATTTGCAAGACATTAAATTTATCGGCTATCATCCTTAGCGGTCTGAACAATAAATTCAAACACAAAATAAAGGAAGTGATAATACCGGCAAGATGTTCAGAAGATGAAGGTGGTAAATAAATTGATTCCCTTGCTGCCCACCACACCAATAATCCAATGCTCAATGCAGAAACCAATTCTACCACAGGAAAGAAAACAGAATAGGCAAAGATGGCGCCTATATTCGCGTGCCTGTGCTCATTATTGATTTTTGTGAATTTTTTTTGCTCTTGCTCTTCTGCAGCAAATGCCTGTATCAAAGCCATTCCGGAAATATGTTCCTGTACAAATGAATTCAATTGCGCTACTGCATTTCGCACTTTGATAAAAGATTTATTTACAGACTCTTTAAAGATATAGGTTGCTATAATTAAAATTGGAAATGGAATTAAACACACCAAAGTAATTTGCCAATCCGTGTAAAACATATAAATCAACACAGAAATAATAGACAACAAATCAGCAACTATTGGAATAAAACCATCACTAAAAATATCATTCACAGATTCTATATCATTGATGGTTCTGGTTGTCAATGTACCAATCGGTGTGTTATCAAACTGTCGCAAATTCAACTGAAGAATTTTTGAATAGGTATCATTGCGAAGATCTCGTACCACACTTTGTCCGAGCGTTGCTGTTGAATAAGTAAAATAAAATCGACAACCGGTTTCGATCAACAATAAAAGAATTTGAATGATGGTGATTTCGATGATAAAACCACCAGGCCCTTTCATTAGATAGGCCATAGTATTATCACTGATGCCTTTGTTGATGGTCAACTGAATCAACATGGGCCTCAGAGGGGCTATGACAGCCAAAAAAATTGAAAGAAACAGTGAAATAAATAACTTGGAACGATAAGGTGTTGCCAATACAAGCACCCTTTTTAAATGAGACAAGTCGAATATTTTTTTTGCTGATGGATTCTTTGACATTTAATTTTTAATTGCGAATCCTTTACATCGATTCCATTCTTTTGTTATAGGCTTTGATGAATATAGCGCCCAGGTTTTTGTATGGAGGTATGTAACTTTCCCAGCTTTCTTTTACTGTTTTGTTTTTATCCTGTGTAAATAGAATAGATAAGTTTTGCCACATCTCATTCCAAACAATTTTATTGTCATTAATCAAAGCTTGATTCAGGTAAGTCATAATCGGCTTATTGATATCCCCTGCTCCAATTTCTTTTGTTGAAATGATATGCGCATCAGGAGAAATTTCTAGAATCTTATTCAAATTTTTATACCCACCACAAGAACCCAATAATACAATCTTTGCATTTAAAGGCATTCTGCTGATGGTACCCGGTAACCAGTAACTATGTCCGCGATGGATGACAATATTAGGATACAATTCATTTTCTTCGAGGTAAGCATTGAGATGTACTTGCGCGCTATCGTCTAAATTGGCATCATAATCTAAAGGCAAATTGGCGAAAATCCATACATTGCCTCTCAATGATTTTATTTCTACCCATTCTGGTTTCTTGGTAATCTTCCAATCTTTGGCAGCAAATGAATTTAAAAACGGACCGAAATATAATTTACCATCTTCATCACCATAGAAGAACACTTGTTCTATAATTCTACCGCTATCATCTTGTAATGACCTTCTCTCGATTTCATATATAGAGGGAATGTTGGCGATTGAGGTAAGGTCGATATGTTTACTGCTGTCGGAAGAAAGAAAAATATTTTTGAGCAGATTATAAATCACTGCGCCGCGTTCATTGTTGTCGTTGATGTTCTCTGCTTCATTTTCATCAACATAATTGAGAATTGTTTTTTTAAGTTGAGGGTCATTAATGCTACTGTATGAATCGGCAACATCGGTGGCATCTTCCAAACTGCCTGAATTGTCGAGGTTGGCAACAAATGCTTTCATCAACACTTCCGAACTCTGTGCCGGCATGTTGCGAAGGAATGTATCTAGGCGATTATAATTCGCCGTCATTTTGATGAATTTTTTAAAGAAATCAAATTTCACATTCAGCAGCAAAGAATCGCATCTCGGTTTGGCACCCATGCGCTGCAACATTCTATTAAAACTATGCTTGAAACTTGATGTATAAATATCATTTTCCCCCATCACAATCATGTAATAAATTTCAACAGCAGAAAGTGAATCAATGGCTTTCATTCTATAGTTGAGATTATTCTCATTGTGAAGGTTATTAATCGGTGTGATGAAATGACGAATGGCTCTGTCTTTCAATACTTCTCTCAAACCATTGGCACCAAACATAGCAATCGGCGTGTCTTTTGCCGGCGAACTCATTCTCCTAAAATAGTCTCTTTCTGTTTTTACAAGTAATTTGTAATAACCCACACTATCATAAGTATCTTCTCCATTGCCAACATATTTTCTTATGTTGTCTACGTAGTTTTTACCTGAGACGATGTCATCCAAAAAAGGGAAATACATTAATGCATTAGGCGTCTGACTTAGTATAGCGACTATCTTAACAAGCTCATTTTTACTTCTATGAATTAATTTTCCTTCGGGAGTATTTATCGATTGTGCATAGGTGTATAATTGTGCGGGATTATATAAACATGCGATACCTATCAAACTATCTGCAAAATTTTCATCTACATAAGGACGAATTGTTGCCAATATGATTTCAGGATGCAGCGTACAATATTTAAAATAAACAAGCTTCTGCGCCTCTTTAAATCCAATATTGTCTGCAAATACTGCTGTATTTATTTTGGCAATACTGTAAGGCATATCTACGATGAACGGGGCAATGCTGGTTTCGTTTTCCTGTGCCTTGAGAATGGCTGTAAAATTTTCTACCAGCAACGGAAATTCACTCGGATTGATTTCTTTCTTTTTCCAGGATTGTCTGAACAAACGTAATTCTGTTTCTATATACCCCAACAATCGAATTTTATCGTTGTTTTTTTCTATGCTTTTGTTGCTTTCTACCCAGTCTTGTAGCTCATCGATTTTTCTGAATAAAATATCGGTGACCCTAAGATTGATGTCTTCATTGTTGCAAACACGCATCATGTTGTCGAGCTTCCCATCTGCTCGATCACAAAGTTTTTGTTCGGTATTGATTTTATCATGGAAATATTGCCTGTAAACCGGTATCATTGTGGTATCAGACATTGCGTTGGCAAAGCCGACAAAAAGTAGCACCATCAAACCCGTAAGAAATATTTTAATTTCCTTTGTCATATAAAGATGTTGCAATTTAACGCTAAGCTTTAAAATAATATCTAAAATACAGCATTCATTATAAAATGCCTTAACAATTTAATAATACAATTACTTATTGACCCTTGATGTATGGTAATAGTGAAACGTTAAATTTGCTAAACTTCTTTTATGAGCCCCGTTAAAAAGATATTAATCGCAGATGACGAGCCGGATATTCTGGAGATTCTGAAATTCAATCTTGAAAAGGAAGGCTATCTTGTTACTACCGCCAAAAATGGTGTTGAAGCGATTGAAAAAGCGAAATTAATTCATCCTGATCTTATTATTCTGGATATCATGATGCCTGTTAAAAACGGCATTGAAACCTGTCAGCAGCTGAGAACCATTCCAGATTTTAAAAATACATTGATTACTTTTTTAACAGCCATTAGTGATGACACTACTGAGGTTAAAGGTTTGGAAACCGGCGCAGATGATTTCTTAAAAAAACCTATAAAGCCAGCTGTGCTAATCAGTAAAGTAAATTCACTTTTCAGAAGATTAGTAAAAGAAGAAGAAGAATCTGGCGATATATCCGTTGGCGACCTCACTATCAACAGAGAAATGTATTCTGTAATGCTTAAGGGAAATGAAATTACGTTGGCAAGAAAAGAATTTGAATTGCTGTCTCTGCTCGTCTCAAAACCCGGAAAAGTTTTTCTGCGCAATGAAATATTAAGTCAAATATGGGGAACTGAAGTCATTGTTGGCGACAGAACCATCGACGTTCATATTCGCAAAATCAGACAAAAATTAAATCTCGACTGTATTACAACAGTAAAAGGCGTTGGGTATAAATTTGAATTGTAGTCATCACGGTTTTACTGAATGAAAGGTTAACTTTGAATGATTATTACTTTTCAAAAATGAATTCAAAAAATAATTTCACGCCCAATCAGCTTGCATTTGCTGCTTCTCTAATCATATCAATTCCCGTTAGTATTATTTTTTTAGTGTCGAATCAAAACTGGCGTTTGACTTCCTTGTTTTTTTTATTGCTTTTAATTTTTTCATTTTCATTGGTATCCTACATTCTTAAAAAATATATCAAAAAACAAATCAAAATTATTTACAAAATAATTTCACAAACCAAAGCAACAAAAAAAGAAGATTTTTATTTAAAAAATTTACTGCCTGAAAAAAGTATTGAAGAAGTAAGAAATGATGTTGAAAAATGGGCAGAACAAAGGAAAAATGAGATTGATGTCTTGCACCAAAATGAAGCCTTCAGAAAAGAATTCCTTCAAAATCTGAGCCATGAATTAAAAACTCCTATTTTTTCCATTCAAGGCTACGTTGAAACATTATTGAATGGAGCCCTTGACAATCCTGAAGTAAACACAAAATTCCTAACCAACACTTCGAAAAATGTAGAGCGTCTGGTTAATTTAGTTGATGACCTTGACGAGATTTCCAAACTGGAGCGAGGCGAGCTGCAATTGTATTTTCAGTCTTTTGTCATTCATGATCTTGTAAAAGAAATTTTTGATTCCTTGGCATTCAAAGCGGCAGAAAAAGATGTGAATTGCTCTATTAAAAAAGGATGTGAATTGCCTTTCACAGTTTATGCTGATAAAGAAAAAATCAGACAGGTTTTAACCAACATTATAGACAATGGTATAAAATATGGCAAGCAACATGGAAAAATAGAAGCCAGTTTTTATAAAGTAGAAGGAAATAATATATTAATTGAAATTAGCGATGATGGCTCGGGAATTTCCGAAGAACATCGCCTGAGAATATTTGAAAGATTTTTCCGTACGGATGAAGCCAGAAGTAGAAAAATTGGTGGTAGTGGCTTAGGACTTGCCATCTGTAAACACATCATTGAAGCCCACCACCAGGAAATTCATGTACGCAGCAAAATTGACGTAGGTACTAGCTTCGGTTTTCAATTGCCGGCTGTGAAATAAAAGCCTCACCCCCAACCCCTCTCCAAAGGAGATGGGAGTTATTCATGCAATCATCTTATTGTACATAAAAGAATATTAATGTTACTTTGTGCATTTGCGCCTTTGTGGTAAATAATAAATAATAAGAAAATAGAGGCCTCCTTAATCCCCCGAAGGGGGAATCAGCAAATAGCTTCGTAAAATAATATTTTGATAATTAATACACCTATTCGTTTTCTCAAAGCGTTCTTTCCTCCGTGCTAAAAAATTCGTGAATTCGTGGCTAACCAAATTTCCCCGAAAGGGGGAATGAAGTACATCAAAAAAACGCTGCGAAAACTCAACATTCTCTTTTCTCTGCGGTAAGAAACTTTGTGTCTCTTTGTGCCTTTGAG